>NZ_JBFBIK010000071.1:0-38567 GCF_040685555.1 Sphaerisporangium sp. NPDC088356 | reverse complement strand
GCCGAGCCCGGGGCGTGGGTGACCACCCGCCGGGAGTCGTAGACGAAAGGACAGCCATGTTCCGCGCCCTACGGGGTGGTCTGGCAGTGATCGCCGCCACCCTGATCGTCACCCAGTTCGCCCCCACTGCCGCCCACGCGGCGGACCCCGCCTACAAGGTGCTGGTCTTCTCCAAGACCGCCGGGTTCCGGCACGACTCCATCCCCACCGGCATCCAGACGATCCGCGACCTCGGCACCGCGAACAACTTCACCGTCACCGCCACCGAGGACGCGACGGCCTTCACCACGGCCAACCTCGCGCAGTTCAAGACGGTCGTCTTCCTCAGCACGACCGGCGACGTGCTCAACGACGCCCAGCAGACCGCCTTCACCTCCTACGTCAACGGTGGCGGGGGGTACGTCGGCGTCCACGCCGCCGCCGACACCGAGTACGACTGGCCGTACTACGGCCAGCTGGTCGGCGCCTGGTTCAAGAGCCACCCGGCGATCCAGCAGGCGACGGTCAAGAACGAGGACCGCACGCACCCCGCCACCTCGGGCCTCGCGGCGACGTGGACGCGGACCGACGAGTGGTACAACTACCGGACCAACCCCCGGTCGACCGTCCACGTGCTGCAGAGCCTGGACGAGAGCAGCTACACCGGCGGCGAGATGAGCGGGGACCACCCGATCACCTGGTGTCATCCGCAGGCGTCCGGCCGGTCGTTCTACACCGGTCTCGGGCACACGATCGACTCCTACGCGGACCCGGCCTACCGGGCGCTGCTGCTCGGCGGCATCCGGTACACCGCCGGCATGGTGACGGCCAACTGCGCCCCTCCGACCGGCCCGCCTCCGGGCAGCACGATCGAGGCGGAGTCGTTCACCTCGCAGTCGGGCGTGCAGCCCGCGGGCCACGCCGGCGCCAGCGGCGGCACCACGCTCGGATTCATCGACAACGGTGACTGGGCGGGTTACTCCTCGGTCAGCACGGCCGGGGCGACCGGGTTCACCGCCCGCATCTCCTCGGGCGGGCCGGGCGGGACGATCACGATCCGCTCGGGTTCGCAGACCGGGACCGTGCTCGGCTCGGTGACCGTTCCCTCGACCGGTGGCTGGGAGAACTTCCAGAACGTGTCCACGACGCTGACCGGTTCGGCGTCCGGGCCGCTGTTCCTGACGTTCACCGGTGGCGCCGGTTCGCTGTTCGACGTGGACACCTTCTCGCTGACCAAGACCGCCGTCCCCTCCGCGGTGGAGGGCGAGGCGTTCACCTCCCAGTCGGGCGTGCAGGCCGCGAACCACGCGACCGCCAGCGGCGGCAAGACGGTCGGCTACATCGACAACGGCGACTGGGCCGGGTACTCGCAGGCGAGCACGGCCGGGGCGACCGGGTTCACCGCCCGGGTCTCCTCGGGCGGCGCGGGCGGGGCGATCCAGGTCCGCTCGGGTTCGCAGACGGGCACGCTGCTGGGCACGGTGACGGTTCCGTCGACCGGCAGCTTCGACACCTTCCAGAACGTGTCCACGACGCTGAGCGGTTCGGCGTCAGGACCGGTGTTCCTGGTCTTCACCGGCAACGGGGGCTCCCTGTTCGACGTGGACACTTTCACGATCACCAAGTAGTAATTCGTTAGAGGTCCTCTGCCCGGAACATCCTCATTTGGGTGTTCCGGGCATCGACGGTGTTCCGGACGTACCTACGGCCGGGCCCGCGGGCGTACCGGCGATGGGAGCCGGGGCGGGGATAGCACGGCAGCAAGAGGCCGGCCAGTCGGCGGCCGGCTCGTGAGAAGAAGGAGATGCTGATGGACGTCGGGGTCTGGCTGGTCGGGGCACGGGGTTCGGTGGCCACCACGGTCGTCACCGGGGCGGCGGCGTTAAGGGCCGGCCTCGCGGCGCCCATCGGATGCGTGACGGAAGGGCCCGATTTCGCGGGCGCGGGACTGCCGCCGCTGGACAGGCTGGTCTTCGGCGGCCACGACATCGCGAGCACGCCGCTGCCCAAGCGGGCCGAGGAGCTCAGCCGCGCCGGGGTCATCCCCCCGCCGCTCGCCGAGCTCGTACGCCATGACCTGGAGGCGGCGGACGCGGAGATCCGGCCCGGCATCGCGACCTGGCCCGGCACGTCCGGCGGAGCGCATGCCGCCCCCGGCCCCGTGGAGAACGCGGAGATCGGCGGCGAGGCGGGAGCGGAGAGCCAGGCCGCCGTCGCGCGCAGGCTGATCCGCGACATCACCGACTTCCGTGAGCGCCGAGGCCTCGCCCGGGTGATCGTGATCCACGTCGCCTCGACCGAGCCGCCCGCCGAGCCGCACCCGGCGCACCAGAGCCTGGAAGCGCTGGTGAGCGCCCTGGAGCTTCCGGGGAACGTGCTGCCGCCCAGCTCGCTGTACGCCTTCGCCGCGCTCAGCGCCGGCTGCCCGTACATCGACTTCACCCCATCGACCGGCGTGTCCCTCCCCGCGCTGGACGAGCTGGCCCGCGCGCAGGGCGTTCCGTACGCGGGGCGTGACGCCAAGACGGGGGAGACCCTGGTCAAGACGGCGCTGGCCCCGATGTTCGCCGACCGCGCCCTGGCCGTGCGGTCCTGGTCGGGGACGAACCTGCTCGGCGGGGGAGACGGCGCCACCCTGGCCGACCCCGCCGCGGGCGAGAGCAAGCGCATCTCCAAGGACCGGGCGCTGCCCGGCATACTCGGCCATCCGGTCGAGGGGAAGACCCACATCGACCACGTGCCGCACCTCGGCGACTGGAAGACCGCCTGGGACCACATCACCTTCGAGGGCTTCCTCGGCGTTCGGATGTCGCTGCAGTTCACCTGGCAGGGCTGCGACTCCGCGCTCGCCGCGCCCCTGGTGCTCGACCTCGCCAGGCTGATGGCCCGCGCGCACGAACGCGGCCACTCGGGGGCACTGAAGGAGCTCGGCTTCTTCTTCAAGGACCCCATCGCCCTTGACGTGCACCGCCTCCAGAGCCAGTACGACCTGCTCCGCGCCTGGGCCGGGACGCTCGCGTGAGCATGGACCTCGCCACCCTGGCCGAGCTGGTCCGGGCCCCCGCCGCGCTCACCGTGCCCGGCGACGTCTCAGCGGGGGGCTCGGTCAGGCCGGGCCTCGCGCTGTCGTCGGTCTGCCTCTACTGGGCCGGCATGGCGCTGAACGACTACGCCGACCGCGACCTGGACGCCGTCGAACGGCCAGAACGTCCCATCCCGTCCGGGCGCGTGCGGCCGGGCCAGGCGCTCGGCCTCGCCGCCGGGCTGACCGCGGCGGGCCTGGTCGCCGCCGCCCGCACCGGCGGGCGCGGCGCCCTCGGCGTCGCCACTGGGCTGGCCGCCGTCGTATGGGCCTACGACCTCGCCCTGAAGGACACGCCGGCGGGCCCGCTCGCGATGGCCGCCGCGCGCGGGCTCGACGTGGTGCTCGGAGGCGCGTCCACGGACGCCCCTCCCGGAGACGGCAAGGCGCGCCTGCTCGCGGCGGGCGCCGTGGCCGCGCACACGTACGGCGTCACGGCGCTGAGCCGGGGCGAGGTCGGTGGAGGATCGAAGGCGCGGTCCGCCACCGCCCTCGCCTCGACGGCCCTGGCCGCCGGCCTGGCCGTCGCGCACGTCACCTCCGTCACCTCCGGGTCTGCCGCCGTCTCCCGGGGACGCCCCGGTGGCGCCGTCCCGGTCGCGGTGCGCAGGCTGGCCGGGTTCGGGCTCACGGCGGCGTACGCGGGGCTGGTGGGGCGGGCGCAACTGGACGCCGCCCGCCACCCCGACGCGGGACGCACCCGGGCGGCCGTGGGCCAGAGCATCCTCGGGCTGCTGCCCCTGCAGGCCGCACTCACCGCCGGGCGCGGAGGGCTCGCCACGGCCGTCGCGCTCGCGGCGGCCCACCCCCTGGCCAGGAAGCTGTCGAGAAAGGTCTCCCCGACGTGAGATTCGGATACGGCACGAACGGCTTCAGCAACCACCGCCTGGACGAGGCGCTCGTCGTGCTGGCCGACATGGGGTACGACGGCGTCGCCCTGACCCTGGACGCCGGGCACCTGGACCCCTACGCGCCCGACATCGGCCACCAGGTGGACCGCGTCGCCAAGCGGCTGCGCGACCTCGACCTGTCCGTGGTGATCGAGACGGGCGGCCGGTACGTCATCGACCCGCTCCGCAAGCACCACCCGACGCTGCTCCACCCCCCGCAGGCCGCCGCGGCCCGCGTCGACCTGCTGCTGCGCGCCGTGCGGATCGGCGCGGACCTCGGCGCGGAGGCCGTCTCCTTCTGGAGCGGCATCCGCCCGCCCGAGGTGGGGGAGGACGAGGCCTGGCGGAACCTGGCCGAGGGCGTAGCGGCCGTGCTCGGCGAGGCCGCCGCCCGTGACGTCACGCTCGGCTTCGAACCGGAGCCGGGCATGCTCGTCGACACCATCGCGGGGTTCGAGCGCCTGCACGAGCTGGCGGGAAGGCCGGAAAGGCTCGGCCTGACCCTGGACATCGGCCACTGCCGCTGCCTGGAGCTCGAACCGGTGCCCGACTGCGTGCGCAGGGCCGGGCCCCACCTGGTCAACGTGCAGATCGAGGACATGCGGCGGGGCGTGCACGAGCATCTGGAGTTCGGCGAGGGGGAGATCGACTTCCCACCGGTCCTCGCCGCCCTGGAGGAGGCCGGGTACCGGGGCCTGGTCAGCGTGGAGCTGCCCCGGCACAGCCACGCCGCGCCGCTGATCGCCGCGCGGTCCCTGCGTTTCCTGCGCGAGTGGGAGCCGTCCGGCGAGGGAGCGGCGCTGTGAAGGGAAGCCGAGCCGTGAGAGGTGGGAGACGACGATGACCACGTCATACGTACCCGGGTACGCGCTGAGCGAGGAGGGCGCCCGCTGGCTGCGGGCGTCCACACAGCGGATCCGCGAGGACGAGGGGGCGCTCGCCGCGCTGTTCCCCGCGGCCGGGCGGGCCTGCGGCCGGGGGCCGATCCCCGGCGAGCCCGGCTGGACGGTCGACCAGGCGGTCCGGGCCGAACTGCTGCTCGCCCTGCCGAGCACCGGGGAGCCGCTCGGGAAGACCCTGTTCGACCTCTACGCCCACGGGGACGCCGCCGAGCGGCTCGCCGTGCTCAAGGCGCTGCCGGCGCTCGCCGCGGACGGGAAGCTCGGCGACGCGGGCCTGCCGATCGTGCGGGACGCGCTGCGGACCAACGACGCCCGCCTGGTGGAGGCCGCCCTCGGCCCCTACGGGGCGGAGCACCTGCCCGACCACTCCTACCGGCAGGCCGTGCTGAAGTGCGTGTTCATCGGAGTGCCGCTCAGCGCCGTCGCCGGTCTCGACCGGCGGGCGGACGAGGAGCTGGCGAGGATGCTGGCCGACTACGCGCAGGAGCGCCTGATGGCCGGGCGCGAGGTCCCCTCGGACGTATGGCCCCTGGTGGATAGCCATCCGGCCGTGCTGACCAAGGTTCGCGCCCTGCTCGCCGAAGGCCACCCGCACGCTTCCGCCTGATCGAAGAGGACCCCTCATGCGTATTTTCGACCCGCACATCCATATGACCTCACGCACGACCGACGACTACGAGCGCATGTACGCCGCCGGGGTGCGCGCCGTGGTCGAGCCGGCCTTCTGGCTCGGCCAGCCGCGCACGTCCCCCGACACCTTCGCCGACTACTTCGACGGCCTGCTCGGCTGGGAGCCCTACCGCGCCGCGCAGTTCGGCATCGCGCACCACTGCACGATCGCCCTCAACCCCAAGGAGGCCAACGACCCGCGCCTGCGGCCCGTGCTCGACCTGCTCCCGCGCTACCTCGCCAAGGACCGGGTCGTCGCGGTCGGCGAGATCGGCTACGACGACATCACCCCGGCCGAGGACGAGGCCCTGACCCGCCAGCTCGCCTTGGCCATCGAGCACGACCTCCCGGTGCTCGTGCACACCCCGCACCGCGACAAGGCCTCCGGCACCAGGCGCACCCTCGACGTCGTACGCGAGTCGGGGTTGCCGCCCGAGCGGGTGCTGGTCGACCACCTCAACGAGATGACGGTCGCCATGGTCAAGGAGAGCGGCTGCTGGATGGGCTTCTCCGTCTACCCCGACACCAAGATGGACGAGGGCAGGATGGTGGCGATCCTCAAGGAGTACGGGCAGGAGCGGACTCTGGTCAACTCCGCCGCCGACTGGGGGCGCAGCGATCCGCTGAAGACCCGGGCCGTGGCCGACGCCATGCTCGGCGCCGGGTTCTCCGAGGCGGAGGCGGAGACCCTCCTGTGGGACAACCCCGTCGCCTTCTACGGCCAGAGCGGCCGCCTGGACCTCACCGGCGTGACCACCGGCCAGGAGTACGCCGGCAACAGCATCCTCCGCGGAGCCCCGCGTGACTAGGCGCGGGACCGATCACGTCAGGGGGGCTTCGTCATGAGGTTCCGGCATCCTGACGGGTCGGTCGTCCACGTGGCCTACTGCACCAACGTCCATCCCGCCGAGGACGTGGCCGGGGTGCTCGGACAGCTGCGCCGCTACGCCGGGCCGGTCCGTGAAAGGCTCGGCGTTCCCCGGCTGGGGCTCGGGCTGTGGCTGTCGCGGCCGGTCTGCGACGCGCTGACGGCCGAGCCCGGTGAGGCCGTACGGCTGCGGGAGGCACTCGCCGAGCACGGGCTGGAGGTCGTCACCCTCAACGGGTTCCCCTACCAGGGGTTCCACGACTACGAGGGCGAGAGCGACGCCGGATCGGCCGTGCCCGGGTCGCCCAAGCTGCGGGTCTACCACCCCGACTGGACCACCGAGGCGAGGCTCGACTACACGCTGGCGCTGGCCCGCGTGCTCGCGGGCCTGCTGCCCGCCGATGTCCGGTCGGGCAGCATCTCGACCCTGCCGCTCGCCTGGCGCACTCCCTGGACGCCCGAGCGGTCCGGCACCGTGATGCGCATGCTCGACCGGCTCGCCGCTGGCCTGGCCGAGGTGGCCGCCACGACGGGCCGTACGATCCGGGTCGGTTTCGAGCCGGAGCCGGGCTGCGTCGTGGAGAACACGACGCAGGCGGCGCACCACCTGGGAGGCGTCGACCACGACTACCTGGGCGTCTGTCTGGACGCCTGCCATCTCGCCGTGCAGTTCGAGGAACCCGGCGAGGCGCTGGCGCGGCTGGCCTCGGCAGGACTGCCGGTGGTGAAGCTCCAGGCCTCCTGTGCCCTGCAGATCGACGACCCCGCCGACGCGACCGCCCGGGAGGCGCTGGCGGCCTTCGCCGAGCCGCGCTTCATCCACCAGACCCGCGAGCCGGGCGGGGCCCCCGGCGGCGGCCTGCTGCAGGCCGACGACCTCGGCGAGGCGCTCGGCGGGGAACTGCCGGGCGACGCGCCCTGGCGGGTCCACTTCCACGTCCCGCTGCACGCGACGCCGGCCCCGCCGCTCGCCTCGACGCAGGGCGTGCTCGACGAGACCCTGCGCACGCTGCTCGCGGGGCCCTCGGCGCTGACCCGCCACGTCGAGGTGGAGACCTACACCTGGCAGGCGCTGCCAGAAGATCGACGACCCAAGACCGACGAGGCCCTGGTGGAGGGGATCGCGCTGGAGCTCGCCTGGATGCGCGACCGCCTCATCGACCTCGGACTGAAAGAGGAGACCCCGTGACGATCGGAACGAACGGCGCCGTGAGGCCGCTGGTGGTCATCGACGTGGTCGGCCTGACCCCCCGCCTGCTCGAATCCATGCCCAACCTGTCGCGGCTCGGCCGCCCCGCCCCGCTCGGGACGGTGCTCCCCGCCGTGACCTGCTCGGTGCAGTCGACCCTGCTCACCGGCGCCCTGCCGCGC
Source organism: Sphaerisporangium sp. NPDC088356 (assembly GCF_040685555.1). Classification (NCBI taxonomy): domain Bacteria; kingdom Bacillati; phylum Actinomycetota; class Actinomycetes; order Streptosporangiales; family Streptosporangiaceae; genus Sphaerisporangium; species Sphaerisporangium sp. NPDC088356. The sequence continues at coordinate 30,806 of NZ_JBFBIK010000071.1, read as the reverse complement.
GACCACGGGATCGTCGGCAACGGCTGGTACTTCCGCGACCTCGGCGAGGTCATGCTGTGGCGCCAGCACAACGCGCTGGTCGAGGGGCCCAAGATCTGGGACGACGCACGCAAGGTCCATCCCGGCTACCGCGTCGCCAACATCTGCTGGTGGTACGCCATGGGCGCCGCCACCGACTTCACGGTGACACCCCGGCCCATCTACCACGCCGACGGCCGCAAGGGCCCCGACTGCTACACCACCCCGCCGTCGCTGCGCGTGGACCTGACCAGGGAGCTCGGCCGCTTCCCTCTGTTCTCGTACTGGGGGCCCAAGGCCGGTATCGCGTCCAGCCAGTGGATCGTGGACGCCGCCCGGATCATGCTCGCCCGGGAGAACCCCGACCTGACCCTCGTCTACATCCCCCACCTCGACTACGACCTGCAGCGGTTCGGCCCGTCGGGGCCGGAGGCCGTGGCCGCCGCCCGCGAGGTCGACGCCGCGCTGAAGCCGCTGCTGGACGACGCGGACGCCATGGGGGCGGTGACGGTCGTGCTGTCGGAGTACGGCATCACCGACGTCTCCCGCCCCGTCGACATCAACCGGATCCTGCGCCAGGAGGGACTGCTCTCGGTCTACCGGCAGGCCGGAATGGAGTACCTCGACCCCTGGACCTCCCGCGCGTTCGCCGTCGCCGACCACCAGCTCGCCCACATCTACGTCAAGGACCCGGCCGACGTGGCCAAGGTGCGGTCGATCCTGTCCGCGCTGCCGGGCGTCGACGAGGTGCTGGACGAGGCGGGCAAGGCGGCGTACGGCCTCGACCACGCGAGGGCCGGTGAGCTGGTCGCGGTCGCCTCGCCCGAGTCGTGGTTCACCTACTACTACTGGCTCGACGACGACCTGGCCCCGGACTTCGCCCGGCTGGTCGACATCCACCGCAAGCCCGGCTACGACCCCGCCGAGCTGTTCATGAACCCCGAGGACCCGTTCGTGAAGGCCAAGGCCGGCATGGCGCTCGCCCGCAAGACCCTGGGCTTCCGCTACACCATGCCGGTCGTCCCCCTGGACCCGGCCCCCGTACGTGGCAGCCACGGCCGCCTTCCGAGCGACCTCCGCGACGCCCCCATCCTGCTCTGCAGCGACCCCCTGGACCAGGATTCGTACGCCGCCACCGAGGTCAAGTCGCTGTGCCTGCGCCTGGCGGGCATCCCGACGTAACCCGTCGTGAATACTGGCCCGGAAGCCATTGCCTCGGCGTGGCTTCCGGGCCGCTTCCTGCTCCAGCCCCGTCGGTGACGTCCGCGACTTCTTCCGCCGCGTCTGCCGATCGCCGGCGAGGTGTCACGCGCGTGGGCCGCCTCACCGGTGCGGGGGCAGGTGGCGCAGGCCGTTCTCCAGGAGGGCGAACGCGTGCTCGGCGTCGCTCACCGCGCCCGGGTAGCGCGCCTCGGCGGACTCGCCCGACGCCAGCCGTTCGGCGTTGTCGAGCGCCAGCGACCATTGCACCGCGACAAGCTGGACGGAAGCCAGCCGGGCGGTGAGCCGCGGGACGTCCGCCGTCTCGCGCAACGCCTCGGCGAGGGTGTGCTCGGCGGCGGCCTTGAACCGCTCCATGCGGGAGACCAGGGCCGGGGTGGCGAGGATCATCCGCAGGAGCGCGCGCACCTCGGGGCGGTCGTTTCGGAGATCGAGACCGAAGTCGTCATCGCGGGCGCCGGCCCGACCGGGCTGATGCTCGCGTACGAGCTGGCCTTGGCGGGGGTCGACGCCCTGGTGCTGGAGAAGCTGCCACGGCGCATCGAGCAGGTGAAAGGCGGCGCGATCCAGCCTCGCACCGCCGAGCTGCTGGAGCTGCGCGGCCTGCTGGAGCCGTTGCGGGCGCGGGCCACGACGCGCGATCCGGTGGGCGGTCATTTCGCGATGATTCCGGTGCCGCTGGACTGCACGCCCTGGCGCACCAGGCACCCGTACCCCATCGTGGTCCCGCAGTGGGTGATCGAGGAGGTGCTGGAGGAGCGCGCCGTGGCCAGTGGCGCGCGGATACTCCGCGACACCGAGGTCACCGCGGTCGATCCGGGTGACGGCCTGAGTTCGGGCGAGCCTGGGGAGGCCCGCACCGTGACCGCGGGCGGGGCGGGTGTCACCGTGACCGCGGGTGGATTCCGGGTACGGGCGGGTTACCTGGTCGCGTGCGACGGAGGCCGCAGCACGGTCCGCAAGCTGCTCGAACTGCCGTTTCCGGGCAGGCCCGGGACCTTTCTGGCGGTGCTGGCCGACATCCGGCTGTACGCCGCGTCATCGCTGGTGCCGGAGCGGATCGGGCACATCAGCAGCCTCACCCGCCAGGCGAACGGCTACTGGAGCATGCTGGTCCCGATCGGTGGCGACCGCTACAGGTTCACCTTCGGCCGCGAGGACCAGACGGACCTCACCCGCGACACCCCGGTCGGCGAGGAGGAGATCGCCGCCGCGCTGCGGGCCCTGTACGGCGAGGAGACCGTCCTGAGCGGGGTGGACAACTCCTCACGATTCACCGACGCCACCCGCCAATTGGAGCGCTACCGCGCGGGCCGCGTGCTGTTCGCCGGGGACGCCGCGCACATCCACCCGCCGTTCGGCGGCCAGGGCCTGAACCTCGGCGTGCAGGACGCGATCAACCTCGGCTGGAAGCTGGCCGGGACCGTCCAGAGTCGGGCGCCGGGCGGCCTGCTGGACACCTACAACACCGAACGGCATCCGGTGGGCGCCCAGGTGATGCATGACAGCTTGACTGAATCGCATCAAGAGCACAAGCGGCCCGGCACAGCCACTTCACCATCACACCGGGGCGCTTGACAGGACACTGGGAGTCCGAACTGTGGAAAGCGCATGCGGCGGCACCGACACCCGTTTCACCTACGGCCTGATCGCTGACGTGGTCCGCGTCCTCGGCGAGCACGGCTACCGCACCCCTGACGGCCCCGCTGGCGACGGCACGCTGGGCCGCAGCGTCGGCGTGCGACGCCAGCCCTTCGAGCTGTTGAGCCTGCGGGCAGCGTTGGCGAAGTTCCGCACGTTCGGCGTCTTCTTGGCCCTGATGCGGACGCCGGCCCCGAACCCCGACAACCTGACCTGCGTCACGATGCGCCGGGCCACAGCCGAGCGGAGCGGAGCGGTTCACCATCGTGTGGCAGACCAGTCGACGGCATGGACTTGAGCCCGGCGCGGACGCCTGCCCAAAAAGCGCAGCGCGGGCCAGTCACGGGCCAGTGCAGGGAGAGAGGGTGATCTACATGGGAGCCCTTCAACGGGGGCGCATCCCATGGATTATGTTTCGGTCCTAGAGATCACATCGGAGATCAAACCGAACGCGATTCGCACCACCCGCAGCCAGGTAGCGATCTGATCACATCCTGACACACACCCAGTCCGCCACGATGAAATAGGTAAGTGAATCCCCGCCAACCCAAACGCCCACATCGAAAAGGACCCATAGAATGATCGTCTGGACACTGATCACCGTGGTCCTGTTCGTCGTGGTGGTTGTCGCGCTCGGCATGCGCAGCCTAAACAGACGAGAAGCATTCCTCATACAAGCTCTCGAAGATCCAGGCGAACGGCTGCGTAGCCGTGTCAGACGCGTGAACCTCGCACTCTACGAAGCCGTCTCACTCATGGACGAACTGCAACGCGATCTTAGGGCCCAACAAGCCGCTCGCGACCGACTGTCCAGTGAAGCCGAAGAACAGGCGCGGATGCTGTCTCTTAATCGGGAGCAGGCCGAAGCGATTCGACAAGTTCTTGTCGGCGAAACCAAGGCGACCATCCGCGCCGAATGGCGCCGCGAACTAAAATTCTTCGCTGCGGGGCTTCTCCTGTCCGTCCCCATCGGCGTGTTCGTCAACCTCATCAGTCCCAGCTAAGCCGCGGCCCGCGATAGCTCGGCACAACCGGTCGTGCTCCGCGGGCGTCGCTGGCACCGGCTAACTCCGGAACAGGCACCTCTAGGTCGTCGCCAGGTCCTCGCAGTCGTACACCACCTCGCGGCTCATCAGGCCCAGCTCCCGAGTGCTGTAGCGGCGCGCCAACTGGCGGATCTTCACCAGTCCTGCGAGGTACGCAGCGGCGCAACAATCGGGCCGGTGCCGCGTTCCTGGTTGCACCTGCGTGGCTTGCCGTCACGTCTCGGGCACACAAGGCACGGCGCGCTTGAACCGTGTGCGGGTCGCATGGCGTACGGGTCGATGGGCTGGTCAGCGTCGATGGCGATGGGCACCAGGTGGTCGGCCTCCCCGGCGCCGTTGTGCCCGCAGATGTGGCAGACGTAGCCGAAGAGGAGGAACATCTGCTCGCGTGCCCGCCGGTACGGCCGGCCTGTGCGGTGCCGGTTGTTCCGGGGCACGGCGGCTACCAGACGCTGAGCACACGATGTGCGGGATGAGCCACACGACGAACCCGACCAGTCCGGCGACGAACGCGGGGACCGTGTACCGCCGCGCCGGTCGGTACGGGTCGATACCGAGCCACCGCCGGATGTTCTCCGACAGGGTGTCTTTCTCGCGCCCGTTGGCCAGAGCCACGGTCTCCAGGATCAGGAAGCTAGCGAGGCTTGCGATGGCCCAGATGATCCAGGCCCAGGACGGGATACCCGGCATGTCGTCTCCCTCATGGGTCGTGATCAGGAGGAGCGCGAGGCGCATGGATCCACGGCGGGGGAGTTGTGGACTCAGTCCGGAAATGCAGAAAGCCCGGCGGATGCCGGGCTCAAGAGACAGCTACGCCCAAGGCGTTTTGTCTGTCAGTTACAAGATTACCAGCCATCACGTGCAAATGGGTAGTCGCGTAGATGGATGGGATGAAGCACGGTTCGAAAGGCCCGAGGTGCCTGCTTCGTTGGAGGGTGATCCCTCGATCGGCGCGACAACCTCAGACGAAGCGGGCAATGTGGGGCCATGCCTCGCCTGCCCCTCCCGCTCCGACGTGACGCGCCCTCCCGACAGAGGCCGTTCCGCCAGTCGCGCCCGGTCCGATTAGTACACATCGGCGTCGCTCTCACCGTCACCCTGATCCTCGCCGCCGCAGGTGCTGTCGGTCTTATCTGGGGCGCTATCACCTGGATCGGTCTGCCCGACCTCGCCGCCGCGAAGCCCACCGTCGATCAACTGTTGGAGGTCGTCAAGATCTCCCTCGCGGTCATCGCGGGAGTCGGCGGGGTCATCGCCCTGGTCGTCGCATACCGCAAACAACGCATCACCGAATCCGGCGAAAGCCGAGAGCAGACCAAGCTGTACGCAGAACGCTTCGACAAGGCATCCGACAAACTCGGCTCCGACAGCCCAGCCGTACGACTGGCCGGCGTCCACGCCCTGGCTGCGCTTGCTGATGACTGGCAGGGCGGTCGCCAGATGTGCATCGATGTGCTCTGTGCCTACCTGCGGATGCCCTCCGAACCCGAACCAGAATTGCATGGACGCGAGCACACTGCATGGGTTGCCATGCGTGAAGTCCGCTCGACTATCGTGCGCATCATCGTTACTCACCTCCGCAGGATGGCTCCCAACCCCTGGCATGGATACGACTTTGACTTCACCAGCGTTATTTTTGACGCCGACAGCAGCTTCGCTGGCGCGGTGTTCTCCGGCGGCGAGGTGTCGTTTAACCGTGCGGTGTTCTCCGGCGACATGGTGTCGTTTCACTTCGGAGAGTTCTCGGGCGGCACAGTAACGTTCACAGGCGCCGTGTTCTCCGATGGCAAGGTATGGTTCGGCAACGCGCAGTTTTCCGGTGGCATTGTGTGGTTCGGCGATGCGGTGTTCTCCGGAGGTACTGTGCTGTTCGATGGCGCATTGTTCTCCGACGGCATGGTGTTTCTTAACGACACGGAGTTTTCCGGTGGCGAGGTATCGTTTGACCGTGCGGAATTTTCCGGTGCTGAGGTGTCGTTCGACAACGCGAATTTTTCCGGCAGTGAGGTGTCATTCAGACGCGCGGTGTTCTCCAGCGGCAAAGTGTGGTTCAGGGGAGCAAAGTTTTCCGGCGGCATGGTGCTTTCTGGCGATAAGACGTTGCTCAGCAGGCAGGTTTCCACTGGGGAGGTGTTGTTCGACGATGCGAAGTTTCTCGGCAGCGAGGTATCGTTCAAGAGGGCGGTATTCTCGGGTGGCGCGGTGGACTTCAGTAACGTTTCGCAATGGTCGTCACCGCCGACAGGTCTCCCTGCGCACGCGCCCGGAGCACGTCTACCCGTCGAGCACAGCGCTTCCGAAACCACCGAAGTGCGGGGCGGGTAGGCCACGACCTGCGAAGTACCACGGTTCCCGGGGTTATTGATCTGTCCGCTTCGCCAGGCGTTCGCCGAGCGCGATCCCGGCTCTTCTTGCTTCTCGCTTCACGCCGAGTGCCGCCATGACGAACATCAGCGGCCCGTACTTGGTGGAGTAGTACCAGAGGTAGTCCAGGAAGGTGTCTACGGCCGCCCAGACTGCGGTCCAGGCACCGGACAGCTCATCTACGGTCATCGGTCCTCACCACGCAGTCGATCAAGCATGTCGCCGAGAGGCAGCTCGGCTACCAGCGCGGCCGACAGCGCCGCCTCCTCCTCGATGCCGCGAGTCCGCCTGTGGTACCGCTCTGTTGTGGTCGACGAGGCATGGCGCACCTTGTGCCGCACGCGGTGGAGCGGCTGCCCAGCGTCCAGCCACGCCGTGATGGCAGACGTACGAAGCACGTGCGGACGGACCTCGGCAGGCTTGTCGAGCCCTGCCGCCTTCGCCACGCGCCGCAGGATCGGCGGGACGTGATGCCGCGCGAGCGCCTGGCCGTCGTCGGCGAGCAGCAGCGGCACCGCGGTGCGCCCAGCGAGGTACATCTCCAGCACTTCGACCACGGCGGGGTCCAGCGGCTCGTTACGAAGCTTGCCGCCCTTGAGCGGCACCGTGAGCAGCGTCCGGCCGCGCTCGTGACGGATCTGGTCGAGGCGGGCCCGGCACACCTCGGACACCCGGAACGCCGAGACGTACAGCAGCAGCAGCAGGAGGAGCAGGTCACGTAGGTTGCCGTCAGCGGCCCGGACCATGCGTGCCATCTCGTCGCCGTCGCGCGCCGGGGTGATGCCCTCGGCGCTGACCTTTGGGCGTTCCAGCTCGCGGACCGGGTTGGTTGGGACGATCTGCCGCGCGGCGAGGTGCTTGAACATCGCCGACAGGGACGACAGCCGCCGGGCCGTGGTCGCGGCCGACAGCGGCTTGCCATACCGGCCGACCATCTCCCGCATGGCGTCGGCGTAGTTCGCAACCACGTCCATGGTCACGGCGAGCACGTTGACCGGGGCCTCGTCGGCGTTGATGCCGTGCCGTTCCCGCAGCCACTCAACGAACGCCCGGACGTCAGCGGCGTACGCCTCGCGGGTGTTGGCCGAGTCGACCGAGTCGAGCCACGTCTCAATCGGCCCGGCGGCCGGCGACTGCTCGCCGATCGAGCGCGCCAGGGACAGCCGCGCGGCTTTCGGGCCCGGCAGCGCCGCGCGCTCCTGGTCGGTGAGCCATCGGCGGACTCCGGCGCGCGGTCTGTCGACGGCCCCGGAGCGGTGGTCAAGGTCGGTCGTCACGGTCTCCATAATCTAATTATGGAGCTTGCGGTGCCCCATATGCCCTGGTCTGCGGGCCTGTCGGCCCGTGCCCCGTCCGCGCGAACCCTGCGGCGTCCGCGTCAACCCTGCGGACGAGGGGACGGGTTGAGAGCGAGCCCAGCAAATACGTCGACCTTGGGGCAGCCCGTAGTGCATCCTGGTCCGTTCAGCTCTTGCAGAAACGAAATGGAGGCATGCCGTCATGACATCGGCGACGATTGACATGTCTAGCACTGACGGTCCGGACATGATCACCTTCCAGCCGGGGCGTCACGCACTCCGGCTGCGTCCGGCGGTCGGCGGTGCGCTGGTGGAGCTTTCCCTGGCTGTCAGCCGGAACAGCGAAAGCAAGGAGCCGCGACCGATGCAGATCTCTGCGACTATGCGCGTCAGCCGGGTCTCGCACAGCAACAGTCGGCCCCTGTGCAAGATCGAAGCGAACAATGTCATCACCCCCCACCAGCAGGCAACGGAGCACATCTTCGTCGGCTTCATCAGCGATGCACAGGTCCGCGCAGTTGAAGAACTACGCCTCACCGGCAGGCTGTGGATCACTTTGGACCTGAACGCAATCTGGGTCAGCCCGAACCCGGACGCCTCACTGAACCAGCGGACCAGTCAGCTGAACTTCGATGTGCCATCTGGAGAATGGATCGAAGAACTGGAGCGGGTCGACGCCGCCACCCATGTCGAACTGCTGATCCCGATTACCGACAACACCAAGCACGCCAAGGCCGCCCATCGGATCCGCACCGCCCGCGACCACCTCCGCCAAGGTGAGAACGGGGCTGCCGTCGGCGAGATCCGCAAACCCCTGGACCGCATCCGCAGGGAAACCCGGACCCGTCCCGTCGCCCAGGCCGCACTCAACAAAGACCGGCTGATCCGTGACCAGGACGAGCGGTGGGCGGTATTCATCGAAGCCCTCTTCGACCTGCTCAGCGGGGAAGCCCATGATGACCCCGGAACAACCGAACACTTCACCTGGACCCGAGCCGAAGCTGCAGTGCTGACGGCGACCGTCGCCGGCCTGCTCGCCCGCCAAGCCGAAGCACAACCTCCCGCGATCTAACCTCTACCCGTACTGTCCGGCTCGACCGCTACAGAGAGGCCGCGGCCGTCATCGACAAAGTGGGCGTCAGCGAAATCCGCAAGGTACGTCTGAACGGCCAGAGCTGCTGCGGTCCGCGGTTACCCTGCGGACCGCAGCTGAGTGCGCCGGGCATCCGTCAGCTCGGTCCGCATTTGCAGGGGCGGGGCTTTCCGCTTTCTCACCCTCGCCCGCAGGCGCATAGCTACTCAACGGCGGCGAAATTAACATTCGCCACGGGAGTCCCAACACACTGGGAGACATGACCGACAGCACATCTCTCCACGATCGCGACAAATCCCTGATCGACCAGATCGAGCGCGACCTTCGTGACCCGAACGTCCCTGTTGCCGAAGTTCTCCGGCTGTGCGTCCTCCTCGGCGGCCACGCCGGTTCCGCCGCCTTGCGGGAGTGGGCGAAATCCGAGTTGGAAGGCTACAGCTCCGAGGAGGAAGTGCCCCCATATCGCGTAGTTAGCGCCTCGCTCTACATGCGCCTCACCAACCGGTACGGCGTCAACGCCATGGATCAGCGGATCAGCCCTCAGATCTTGCCCGAGCAGATCCGCAACGACGTCCGCGAGGAGGTTCGTTTCACGGAGCCGATCGCTGTGCTCGTAGCGCGGGCGAAGAAGGACGACCTGCGGTTCACATGGGGCAACTCCGAAGCGGTGGCAGCCCACATGACACGGGAAAAGTCCGCGAGCGGTGAGATCGACCGCAATACCGTGATCGCCGGTATCTACTGGCAGGTGAGCCCAGAGGACCTTAGCGGCGTCGTGGACCGCGTCCGCACTGCACTCGCCCGTCTGATCTCGGAACTCATCGCGAACCGGCACGCCGGCCAGGAAGTACCCACATCCGAGCAGGCCGACCATGCGCTGGCGACCGCCGTCCCGAGCCTCACCCTGAACGGGAACAACAACCAGATCATCATCCAGAACAGCCGGGACGGCGCGGTCACCAGCACGACTAACAAGGGAGACGGGGAAAGCAAGCTGTGGAAGTGGATCTGGGTCGCGATCGTCCCGCTCGTCGGCGCGATCGCGGCCGTGGGACAGTGGCTCAGCTGGTTTCCTTGGTCTAAGTGATCTTCTGTGCGGTCAACGCGATTCTCGGTACAGCCCCGGCCCACCTGACGCGGACTGGGGGCTGTACCGGATCTCAGGTCACCTTCCTCCGGTGCTTTCGCTTACGCCCACGCTCGGCGGCGAAGACGTCGGCGAGCCGGTAGACGTTGAACCGGCCGCGCTTCCCGGCGGGCGTGAGGAATCCGCGCGCCGTCCAGGTGTGGATGGTGGCGGGAGACATGCCGACCTCCTCGGCTGCTTCCTCGGCGGTGAATAGCTCCTCCTCGGTCATGCGCTCGCCTCCAGCCCTGCGCCGAGCACGTGCGCGAGCCAGGGCCACTCGTCGTAGTCCCATTGGTGACGGCGGGGCCGCTCGTAGTGGCACCCGCACTCGTCATCCCCGCACTGGCACGACCCGTTGACGCAGACGACCAGCTCACGGTCCGGTAGCGCGCGCAACGAACGGGCGTCGCAGATCGGGCAGCGTGCGTCGAGCCGGTGCACTGGCTCGGTGTCGCCGAGCGCGAGAAGCCCGCCGGCGGAGCCGTACGGCTTCCGCCTCGACGTGTTCGGCAAGGTCGGATTGTTCCTCGACGCGGCGGAGCAAGCCGACAAGGCGCGTGATGCGGTCGGCCGTGCTGGCGCCGACGTTCGGGGTGATACCGAGCCGGTCGCAGACGGCATCCTCAAGCTCGGCCACGCCCACGTCGATGTCGGCTACGGCGTCCAGGACGTCGAGCCGTAGCGGCGCGCGGCCGTCGCCGATGGAGCGAGGTTGGCGGCCCTCGCGTCGCGTTCAACACGCGCCAGGGCGTCCATCCGTTCCTGCTGATCAGTGGTCAGGTCGCGCTGGTTCCAGCTGGGCTCGGTGGCGGCCTAGGTGCAGGAGGGGTGGCAGGTCAGGCGGGTGCCAGAGCGGGTGGGGAGGGCGAAGGCGATGGCCTTGGCGGGGGTGTCGGTGGCGAAGGTTGTTGTGAGGTAGGCGCGGCAGTGTCCCTGAGAGAGTTCGCGGACCAGAAGCAGGCCGCGACCGTCCTCGGAGAGCAGGGTGCTGTCGCTCGCCGAGAACAGGTCGGGGATGGTCTGGTCGCGGGGGCGGGTGAGTACGGCCGGGATCCAGTGGAGGTCGGGGTCGCTGTCGACGACTTCGCACCACGTGGGTACGCCATCCACGCTGAAGACGCGCATCTCGTACGGCGGCCGACCGTGTCTTTCGCAGTTGGCGGCCAGTTCGGCCACGATCGTTTCGGTGTCTGAGATGTCGTCGCCCGGCACGCCTTCTGCCTCAAGCACCTCGCGTACGAACGCGCGGGCGCGGCGTGAGGCGGTTCCCGGGTGCAGCGGCGTGACCAGCACGCTGGTTTCCGGGCGTCGGGGGGTCAGGCACATGCGCGTGCTCCTCGCTCTCGGTGAATGTGATGAGCAGGAGACGCCATCGGGCCCCTGGAGGGGCAGGTCCTGACGCGGGCGTCGCTGTTCGCCCCGCTGGCCGGCGCGTTTGTACGGTGCGCGCCGCCCGCCGTACGGATCACCGCGCCAGGTGGTCGTTTTCTGGTCGTTTCCGGCGGCGGCCGGGGATCCGGGATCACGTCACTTGACAATGAGTTTCTGATCGATCACTCATTGTGGTGGAGGTGACCGTGGGCGGGATCGAGGGGCGTCCGGAGCTGGCGCGGGCGCGCAGGCGGATGGGGATGAGCCAGGACGCGATCGCGGAGGCGCTGTGGGTGTCGCCGACGACGTGGAGCCGGTGGGAGCGGGGGAGGCAGGAGATCCGGCCTGTCTACCGGGCGCGCATGGCCGAGGTGTTCGGCGTGGACCCGGTCGAGGTCGAGCGGTGGGTGGAGGGTGGGGCGCCGGTCGATACGGAAGCCTGGCTGATGCCGGACTTCAGCGACATGTCCCTCGCGGCTACCGTCGAGACGGCCAGGCGACTGTGGAGGTGCGACGTGGATCCGGAACGGCGTCATCTGCTCGCCGCGCTGCCGTTCGTACCCGCCGCCCTCGGGAGCTGGCTGTCGGCGTGGAGCTACGGCGCACCGGTCACCTCGGCGGCCTACCAGGGGTCCGGGCCGGTCGTCGGGCTCTCCGATGTCCAGCGGATCGTCGAGGCCCGGCAGGCGTTCGGCCAGATGGACCACCAGTTCGGGGCCGGGCTGGTGCGCCCGGCCGTGGTGGACTACCTGAACACCACCGTCGCGCCGTTGCTGCGGGGCCGCTACAACGACAAGGTCGGCGCCGAGCTGATGACCGCAGCCGCGGCGATGACCCAGATGGCCGGCTGGACCGCCTTCGACCTCGGCCACCACGGCCTGGCACAGTATTACTTCGGCCAGGCGCTGAAGCTGTCGAAGGCTGGGAGTGACGCGCTGACCGGCGTTTGGGTGCTGACCAGCATGACGCAGCAGGCGATCTGGCTGGAACACCCCTCTCAGGCGGTCTGGCTCGCCCGTGCGGCGGTCGACGCGGCGCGCCGGGCGCAGGCACCACCGCGTGTCATGGCGCCGTTGCTGGTCAGAGAAGCCTGGACGACGGCGCTTCAGTCGAGACAGGCCGACACCATGGATGCGCATGCCGCAAGGCAAGTCGAACACCTGGTCGCCGAAGCCGAACGAGCGTTTGCCGAGGGCAGTACCGACCGCGATCCGGCGTGGACGATGTGGAGCGACGAGCCGGAACTGGGCTCGGAGATAGGCCTCTGCTGGGAGCTGCTCGGCAAGTACGAACTCGCGGCCGATCGGGCGGACTTCGCGGTGCGCGAGTTCTTGGTGAGGCGTCCTCGGTCGGCTCAGATCAATCGGATGAACGCGGCGGATGCCTACCTGGGCATGGGTGAGGTGGAACAGGCCGTCGACTCGGCGCGGGCGGCGATACCGATGGCCAGGTCGCTCACGTCCGTACGGTCCGTCGAGCGCATCCGGAAGTTCTCCGAACGCCTTGAGCCGTATGCCGCGACCGTCCAGGTCAAGGAGTTCCGCGCCCACCTGGACAGTGAACTCGCCTCCTGACCCGATACCGTGGCGACAGATATGCGAATGGTACTTTCCGTATCGGAAACTAGCCTGCCCGGGCCAGGTTCCTGATGCGCTGGGCGATGGCGTCGGGGTCGCTGACCTGGACCACCACGCGCGTCAGCGGCCCATCGCTCACGTTCACCTGAAGCGCTGCGCCGCGCCGCCCGGACAGCCAGTACGACATGCCCTCCTGGCCGGTGAAGGTTCCCGCGACAAGCCCTGGGAAAAGCGTCGCCGCGTATCGCATGCCCGGGGGATCGACATTGCCGGTATCTATCACGGAGGCCCCTGCGACGGACTCCGCGGGAATCCGGACGCTCCACCGGAACGACAGGAACTTGAACACGCCCCGGGGCCTGATCACGATCTCGCGGTCTGATATCGCGACTTCGGCGAGGTCGCCGTTCCTGGCCAAGGCAACGCCGTACAGGATCAGTCCCAGCAGTACCGAGATGGGAAGCATAACTCTGAGCAGGTCTGAAACCACACTGCCTATCCTTCTCTCCCTTTGACCCGCGGTCCAGCGTCAGCCGTCAGCCGTCGGGTGTCACGCCCGAAGGGATCCATGAGAGGGGATGCCCCCGCCGGCGGCGAGAGCGCGCACGCGAGCAACAGAGGAGAGCGCTCTCCAAGAGAGTCGTTCTGTTACGGGTGATTGTCAAGGCGAAGTCCCCGACGATCTCTGAACCGGCGCGTTCCGGCGCCGCGGTGCGGGCGGGTCGTGCCACCCCGCCTAGCCGGTTGACCAGTGGAAAGGGCGGAGGCGTGGTCGGGTGGCGGCGGCTCGCGGGGATGGGCCTCCGGTCGAGTCAGGTTTCCGATGGGTAAGCACCACGTTTCTGCCGCATGAAAGATGAGCCTTGACATGGCTCGGTCACGAAGGCACTCTCATGTCGGAGAGCGCTCTCCCGTCCGCACCCACCCACATCGACGGCCATCCCCGGCTACCTGGCGTATGCATCCCGCATCTCCCGATGTCTGGGAGATGCCGTTATCCCCGGTAACAGTCGAAATCTCCGGAAACGACCGAGTGCCGGTTGCGCATCCGTAGGCAGTAGGCACGCCGCTGCCTTCCACCCCCTCCCGCGACATGTGGAACGGAACGACATGAGACTCAGACCCATCGGGGTCGCACTGGCGGTCCTGGGCGGCCTGCTGGCCGTACCCGTGGCCCTCACCCCAGCGCACGCCGCCGAGACCCTGCTCTCGCAGGGCAAGGCCGTGACGGCCTCGTCCACCGAGAACGCCGGCACCCCGGCGGCCTACGCGGTGGACGGCAACACCGCCACCCGCTGGTCCAGCGCGAACACCGACCCCCAGTGGCTCCAGGTGGACCTGGGCGCCGCGTCCCCCATCAGCAAGGTCGTGCTGAACTGGGAAGCCGCCTACGCCACCAGCTACAAGGTCCAGTCCTCACTGGACGGCACGACCTGGACCGACCTGAAGTCGGTCACCGGCGGTGACGGCGGCGTCGACACCTGGACGGTGACGGGCAACGGCCGTTACGTCCGGATGCTCGGCAGCACCCGCGCCACCGTCTACGGATACTCCCTCTGGGAGTTCCAGGTGTACGGCGACACCGGCGGCGGCACCGCGGGCCCGTGCGACGCCTCCAACGCCGGGCTGAACAAGCCCGCGAGCGCGTCCTCGGAACAGGGCGCCGGCAACGCCGCGAAGTACGCCTTCGACGGGAACACCGGCACCCGCTGGTCCAGCCTGTCCAGTGACCCCCAGTGGGTGCAGGTCGACCTCGGCTCGGCTCAGGACATCTGCAAGATCGACCTCAACTGGGAAGCCGCCTACGGCAAGGACTTCGCGATCCAGGCGTCGGCCAACGGCACGACCTGGACCGATCTGAAGAAGGTCACCGGCGCCACGGGCGGCGTCGCGTCGTACGACGTGACGGGCTCCGGCCGGTACGTCCGCGTCTACGGCACGGCCCGCGGGACCGGCTACGGCTACTCGCTGTGGGAGGTCGTCGTGCACACCACGACCGGCGGCGGCGGCGGGTCGCAGCTGCCGGGCGGCGGTGACCTCGGCCCGAACGTGAAGGTCTTCGACTCCTCCATGTCGGCCGCCACCATCCAGTCGCAGATCAACCAGATCTTCACCCAGCAGGAGGCGGCGCAGTTCGGTGAAGGACGCTACGCGCTGATGTTCAACCCGGGAAGCTACGACGTCAACGTCAACACCGGCTTCTACACCTCGGTCTACGGCCTCGGGCGCAACCCCGACGACGTCACCGTGAAGGGCGTCACCGTGGACGCGGGCTGGTTCAACGGCAACGCCACCCAGAACTTCTGGCGGTCGACCGAGAACCTGTCCGTCGCCCCCTACGACGGCACCAACCGCTGGGCGGTCGCCCAGGCCGCTCCGTTCCGCCGCATGCACATCAAGGGCGGGCTGAACCTGGCCCCCTCCGGCTACGGCTGGGCCAGCGGCGGCTACATCGCCGACAGCAAGATCGACGGCACGGTCGGGCCGTACTCGCAGCAGCAGTGGTACACCCGCGACAGCACCATCGGCGGCTGGACCAACGGCGTCTGGAACATGGTCTTCTCCGGCGTCGAGGGCGCTCCGGCCAACAGCTTCCCCGAGCCGCGGTACACGACGCTGAACAACACGCCGGTCAGCCGCGAGAAGCCGTACCTGTACCTGGAGGGCAGCACCTACAAGGTGTTCGTCCCGAGCAAGCGCGTCAACGCGCGTGGCACCACCTGGGCCGGCGGCGCGACCCCCGGCACGTCCATCGGCCTCGACCAGTTCTACGTCGCCAAGCCGGGCGTCACCGCCGCGACCCTCAACCAGGCGCTCACCCAGGGACTGCACCTGCTGTTCACCCCGGGCGTCTACCACCTGAACCAGACGCTCAACGTGAACAGGGCCGACACCATCGTCATGGGTCTCGGACTGGCGACGCTGGTCCCCGACAACGGCGTCACCGCCATCAAGGTGGCCGACGTCGACGGCGTGAAGCTGAACGGCTTCCTCATCGACGCCGGCACGGTCAACTCGCCGACGCTGCTGGAGGTCGGGCGGCAGGGCGTCCACACCGACCACTCCGCCAACCCGACGTCGATCCAGGACGTGTTCGTCCGGATCGGCGGGCAGTTCGCCGGCAAGGCGACGACCAGCGTGGCCGTCTACAGCGATGACGTGATCATCGACCACACCTGGCTCTGGCGTGCCGACCACGGCAGCGGCGTCGGCTGGAACGTCAACACCGCCGACTACGGCCTGCGGGTGTACGGCGACGACGTGCTCGCCACGGGCCTGTTCGTCGAGCACTACCAGAAGTACAACGTGGAATGGCTCGGCGAGCGCGGCCGCACCATCTTCTTCCAGAACGAGCTCCCCTACGACCCGCCGAGCCAGGCCGCGTACATGAACGGGAGCGTCAAGGGCTGGGCCGCCTACAAGGTGGACAACGCGGTCACCACCCACGAGGGCTGGGGCCTTGGCAGCTACTGCAACTTCACCAGCGACCCCGCCATCGAGGCCGACCACGGCTTCGAGGTTCCGGTGAAGCCGAACGTGAAGTTCCACAGCGTGCTCGTCGTCTCCCTCGGCGGCATGGGCAAGTACAACCACGTCATCAACGACACCGGCGCCCCGGCTTCCGGCACCGCCACCGTCCCCTCCACGGTCACCTCCTACCCGTGATCCCGGTAACCGGCTCGTCTCGCCGGTGAAGCACCGCGCCCCAGGTCGTCTCGACCTGGGGCGCGTCGCGTCACGGCCAGGTCGGGACGGATCCGCCTGGGGAAGAAAGGGGAGTGGACGAGTTCCGGTAGACGGAACGTCGCGGAAGTTCGCAGGGGAGGAGCTCCGATGGGGGAATCGATCGCACGGGTCGCGATGGACGTGGACATGCCGGGCGTACGGGAGGTGGCCTCGCACTTCGAGCTGCTGGACGACTGGACGGGCATGCCGGACTTCCTCGACGCCGAGCGGGCGTTCGGGACGCTGGTCGTGGGCGAGGTCGACGGGCGGATCGTGGGTTACGGCGGGGTGCTCCGCCGGGGCCGGGTGTCCCACCTGGGCGACCTGTACGTCCTGCCCGAGCACCAGTCGTCGGGGGTGGGCCGGGCGATCCTGGACCGGCTGCTGCCGTCCGACACGCCGCGGGTCACGTTCGCGTCGGACGACCCGAGGGCCCTCGGGCTGTACGTGAGACAGGGGATGCGTCCCGTGTGCCCGCTGCTCTACCTGACCAGCCCTCCGCAGGAGGCTTCCCGGCCGCCGGGGGCCGAGGGGAGGGAGCCGCCCGGCGTGCGTGAGGCCGGGATGCTGGACGCGCGGATCAGCGGTGGCGACCGGACCGGGGCCCTGTCCTGGTACGCGGGCCTGCCGGGGGTGACGCTGCACGTCACCGGCGGTGGGTACGCGTTCGCCCGGGTGATCGACGAGGACCTCGAAGTGGGACCGGCGGGCGGTGCCACCCCACAGGACTGCGTCGACGCGGTGCTCGCGGCGGTCGCCGCGCATCCGGGTATCGACGAGGCCCAGGTGGCGGTGCCGGGCGTGCACCCGGCCCTGCCACGGCTTCTCGAGGCCGGCTGGGAGATCGACGACATGGACACCTTCATGACCACCGACCCCGGCCTGGTCCGGCTGGACCGCTACTGCCCGCACTCCGACCTGGGATAGTTCCGCTTGGATGACGGTGCGTCGTCGCGCGAGGACACGCCCGCGTTGTGGTCCGGCTCGGCGGGGCCGGGCGCGGTCATGGTGGGTGGTGTCGCTGACCGTGCGGCGGCCCAGGCGCCATGGAATGATCAAAGCCGACCGCATGCCACCAAATGCGCTCATCGGTGGCGTCTCCGACCTCCACGACAAAGAGTGCTCCCATGACAGATGAACAGCCCTCCGCGCAGATCGACACCACCACCCCGCACTCGGCCAGGGTGTGGAACTACTGGCTGGGCGGCAAGGACAACTACGCCATCGACCGGCAGGTCGGCGACCAGGTACGCCAGGTGTACCCGGGAATCGTGGACGTCGCCCGGCACTCGCGGGCCTTCCTCGGGCGGGCGGTTCGTCACCTGGCCGGCGAGGCCGGGATCACGCAGTTTCTGGACCTGGGCACCGGCCTGCCCACCGTCGACAACACCCACGAGGTCGCCCAGCGCGTCAACCCGGCCTGCAAGATCGTCTATATGGACAACGACCCGCTGGTGCTGGTACACGCCCGCGCCCTGCTGACCAGCTCACGGGAAGGCGTGTGCGACTACGTCGACGCCGACGTCCGCGATCCCGAGCGCGTACTCCAGCAGGCCTCTCGCACCCTGGACTTCACCCAGCCGATCGCGTTGATGATGCTGGGCATCCTCGGCAACGTGTGGGACGACGCGCAGGCGACCGAGATCCGCGACCATCTGGTGGCGGCGCTGCCGCCGGGCAGCTACCTGGCACTGGAGGACGGCACCAACGCCGTCGACCCCGAGGCCGCCGCCCAGGCGGAGAAGACCCGCGCCGAAGCGGGCGACCCCTACAAGCTGCGCACCCCCCAGCAGATCGTCGCCTACTTCGACGGCCTGCGGCTGCTGGAGCCCGGCGTGGTGTCGGTGTCACGCTGGCGCCCCGAGGCCACACCCTGGGGACTGCCCGACGAGGTCACGGCGTTCTGCGGCGTCGCTGCCAAGCCATGAATCGCAATCGCCCGTCAACGTCGCGTGATGATCGTCCCTTGGTGGTGGAATGCGAAGGCGATGCCAGGGTACGGTCCCGCCCATGGCCGATTCGGAGACACCGGGACGTTTAGTCGCGGGGCGCTACCGCCTGGTGGAGCCCCTCGGGCGCGGTGGCATGGGCGTCGTCTGGCGGGCCATGGACGAGCTCCTCGGGCGGGAGGTCGCCGTCAAGGAGCTGCACTGCATGAGCGGGCTCACCGCCCCGGAGCGCGAGATCTTCACCACGCGCACGTTTCGCGAGGCCAGGGCCGCGGGGCGGCTGAGCCATCCCGGGGTCGCGACGGTGTACGACGTGTTCGAGGAGGACGGCCACCCCTGGATCGTCATGCAACTGGTGCCCTCCCGGACGCTCGCGTCCATCGTCGCCGAGGAAGGTCCGCTGCCGCCCCGGCGAGTCGCCGCGATCGGCGTCCAGGTGCTGGCGGCTCTGGGCGCCGCTCACGCGGCGGGCGTGCTCCACCGGGACGTCAAGCCGGACAACGTGCTCATAACTAGCGACGGCGACGCCGTGCTCACCGATTTCGGCATCGCGACGCTGGAGGACGACTCCCCGATGACCCGGACGGGCGTGCTCATGGGCACGCCCGCGTTCATCGCGCCCGAGCGGGCGGCGGGCGGCCAGGCGGAGCCGGCCTCGGATCTGTGGTCGCTCGGTGTGACGTTGTTCCTGGTGGTGGAAGGCCGCTCGCCGTTCCAGCGGGGTCACGCCCTGGCGACGCTCGCCGCCATCATGTACCGGGAGCCGGCGCCCTTCTCTCTGGCCGGTGACCTCGCCCCGGTGATCGAGGGACTGCTGGTCAAGGACCCGGCCGAGCGGTTGACGGCGGCCGAAGCGGAGCGGGGGCTGCGGGCGGTCGCGAACGGGCAGGCGCCCGAGCCCGTACGAACGGCGCGGGGCTCGTCCGAACCACCGGCAGGGACGGTGCCGGGCTCGTCCTTGCCACCGGCACTGGCGGGTGGCGGGCGGCGCGACCTCGTGGTCAAGAGCGGGGCCCTGGTCGTGCTCGTGGGCATGGCCGTGGGCGGGGTGGCGTTCGCGACGGCGTCCGCGCCGGATCCCGGGCGGGCCGCACCCGGCGCCGCTACCCCGACCGTGACCGTGTCGTCGGTCCGCACCGTCACCCCCGGGCCCACCGCGCGGCCGGTGGCGCGTCAGACCACTCAGCCTGCGACGCGGCCCACGACTCATCCCACGACGGAGCCGGTCGCCGATCGGAAGACGCGAGAGTCGTCCACCGGGGCGACTCCATCCAGGGCGCCGGTCACGCCCCCCACCGGCTCCGGCCAGAGCCATGGCCATGGCAAGGGCAAGGGTTCGAACGGGAACCACCACGGCTTGACCAAGAACAAGGAGAAGAAGCCGAAGAAGGTCAAGCCCGGCGGGAACTGAGGCTCGGTGATCGGCCGGACGATCGCCGGTCACCGGGCGGAGGGCTCGGTCGCCGGCGATCGTGGGTGGCGAGGTCGGGGCCTGAGGGTGGGGTCAGGAAGTGAGGAAGTCCTTGATGACGGGGGCGACGACGGCGGGGACGATGTCGTGGGTCTGGCCCGGCAGGGAGACGAGCCGGGCGTCGGGAAGGGCCTTCGCGACCGCCTGGGCGCCCTTGCGCAGGCCCTCGGGGCTTTCCTCGCCGCCGATGACGAGCGTGGGCACGGTGACCCCGGCCGCCAGCTCGGGTGGGATCGACCCGTCGCCGGTGATGGTGACCTCGTAGACGAGGGTGTGCGCCATCTTCTCCAGCGCGGCGCGGAAGGGCGCGTCGCGCAATCGGCCGACGACCTCGGCGGGGATCCCGACCACCCTGGTCTGGAAATACTCGACCGCGTCGCCCCGGCGCCCGGCCGACACCAGCTCCGACAGGCGTGCCGCGAAGTCCTCGGCGGGCGCGGGCGCGCCCTCGCCGGCGAGCGGCGGCTCGTACAGCGCCAGCCTCGTGATCGCGAGCCCCCGGGCCACCGCTTTCAGGGCCAGGACGGCGCCGGAGGAGTAACCGAACACCGCCGCCGATCCGCTGGCTTCGGCGATGAGGGCGTCGAGGTCGTCGATCTCGCGGTCGACCGCGTACGGCGCGGTGTCCCCGCTGTCGCCCCGGCCGCGGCGGTCGTAGGTGAAGACGGTGAAGTCGGGTGCCAGGGCCTCGGCCAGCGGCATGCCCGTCGACCGTTCGTTGAACGCGCCGACCACCAGGATGATCGGCGGCCCGTCGCCCAGCCGGTCGAACGCGATGGGGGTGCCGTCGCTCGAACGTACCTTGTTCATCGTGGACCTCCAGCGTGGAAACCCGGTCCTTCAGGGCCGGGAGGAAACGCGGAACGGTGCGGCATGGTGGTCTCCTGCGCGGTGGTGTAGCCGTAGCCGTCGGCTCGCTGTAGCAGCCGGACATGGCGGTGGTGAATGCCCTGCACCAGGCCGTGCCGGGTGGTGATGTTGAAACTGCCGGTGCTGCGGACCGCGACGCGGCCACAGTGGACACCGGCTTTCTTGCCGCTCGGTACGACGGCGCGGACCAGGTCGCCGGTAGCGAACCCCTTGATCTGCTTGGTCCGGGGCAGCAGTAGCCGGGGGAAGCCGTAGCGGTCGGTGCGGGTACGGGCGTAGGTGCCGCGCCCGGTCGCCTTGACCACCAGGACCGTCGATGGCCAGGCGGTGACGTTTTCCAGTTCGCCGACGTGCAGTGCGTCCAAGGTGTGGGACTTGGCGGCACCGGTTCTGCTGCGGTTCCATTTGGTGCGACCGCCGGAGGCCGTGGCCACCGGAATGCCGGTCGCCTCCAGTGCCCGCCACAGCGCCCACCGGGTGGCGTTGACCGCTGCAGCGTCCCGCAACGGAGCTTTCGCCTGCTTGAGGACCTTCGCCAGGAGGGCGGGCCTGCCCTTGAGGAACTCCTCCACCGGGGCTGCGTTCTTCGCCTGGTTGCACGGGATGCACGCCACCGCGAGGTTGCCGAT
The DNA here is from genome assembly GCF_040685555.1 of Sphaerisporangium sp. NPDC088356. NCBI lineage: Bacteria > Bacillati > Actinomycetota > Actinomycetes > Streptosporangiales > Streptosporangiaceae > Sphaerisporangium > Sphaerisporangium sp. NPDC088356. Next base: position 9,403 of record NZ_JBFBIK010000071.1, on the reverse strand, counting down.
CCGATCCGAGCCGCCCCGGGAACGCGGGTGGATGTGGTCGATGTTCAACGGCACATCCTGCTTGCCGCAGTACGCGCACGCCCGATCCCACTTGGCCAGCAGGTGTTCGCGGACCTCGTACCCGGCGAGGGTGCCCTGCCGGTATTCCGCTCCTTGGAGCGGCCGCCCGGCCGACATGGCATGCGTGTCGAAGGAGACCCGCTCCACGTGGACGGCGGTCACGGGTGCCCAGCGGGTGAGCCGGCCCACCCACGACAGGGTGGTGTCGACGCGGTGCCGTAGCGAGGGCGCGAGCCACCCCTTCGGCTTGACCCGGTTGGAGAACCGGGGGGCGCGGTAACGCAGGTTGCGGAAACGGCGGCCCCGGCGTAGAGCGGCACGCGCGGTGAGCTTGTCGCGGATCTGCCCGCCCCGGTGGTCGAGCTGGATCGCATGCCGTCCGGTCCGGTTCCCGTCGTGGTCGGTGAACACGGCCAGGCCGGTGTGCTTGCTGCCAGGATCGATGCCGACCGCGACGCCGGCCATGGTGGAGTCAGCGGCGACGCGGTCTTTGAGCCGGATCACGAACGGGGTGTGGCGGTGGACTACGGCCCGGCCTGAACGCAGGAGTTTGCGGGCGTAGGCCGGGCTTGTGGGTTGCAACGGCTGGCCGTGCTTGTCCAGGATGAACACGGCCGGGTGGGCTGGACTGCCCGCTCCCTTCCCGGCCGAAGCCGGGTCGGGGTGACGCCGAGCAGACCGGGTGCCGGTCCGCTCGATCTCCCCTCGCCCATGTTGAACACCAGGTACCGCCTGGCGGCGGTGTCCGTGAGCCGTTTCGTGCCCACCCTCGGGCGTGTCTGCTCCCACGGATTCGAGAGCTTGGGGCTGAGGAAGTACCCCAAGGTCGGTCTGCGATCTTGTGTTCAACGTAGTCAATCGAATGCACCTCCTTCAGGTGATCGACTAGGGCTGGTCAACGCGGGGCTTCAAGGCGCATCGCTGCACCTCAAGCCCCCTCCTTCAGGAGGGGGTCGTTGACTGGATCTCTTCCATTCGTGAACGGATGTGCTCGTCCCACCGACGAACGGGCCCGACGTGGACGGACAGGTCCGCCCGAGGAATCCGGTCGTGCTCCCCGATCGGGCGTCTCAGCTCGGCCGCCCATCACAGCGGCGAGCCTATACGCTCGGACGATTCCCGCCTGGCGTGGCGCGAAAGGCCCGCTCGGGCGTGGGACGAAAGCCCCGCTCGGGCGTGGGAAAGGCCGGTGCACCTGGTCAGGCGGAGCTGTGCGTCGCGTGCCTTCCCGGCACGGATGACTCGGCCAGCGGGAGCCTGACGACGAAGCGCGCGCCTCCGATGGGGGAGGTGCCCACCTCGATGGTCCCTCCATGGGCGTGGACGATGTCGCGGGCGATGGCGAGGCCGAGGCCCGTGCCTCCACGGCCGCGGCTGCGGGCCGCGTCGAGCCGGGTGAACCTCTCGAAGATCCGTTCCCTGTCCGCCACGGCGATGCCGTCTCCGTCGTCGTCCACGACGAGCTCGGCTTCGCGGCCGTTGTGGCGTACCTCGACGGACACCGAGTGCCTGGCGTGCCGTTCGGCGTTGTCCAGCAGGTTGTTGACGACGCGGCCGATCTGGTTCTGGTTGGCCTCGGTGTTCACGTCGGGCACGAGCCGCAGGCGCACGGCGCCGGGGTCGGGCCGCCGCGACACCTCCGCCCGCACGACCGCGGCGAGGTCGACCTTCCCGCTGGTCGTGGCCGTGCCGGTCCCGACCCGCTCCAGCAGGAGAAGGTCGGTGATGATCGACTGCAGCCGGTCGACGTCCCTCAGCGAGTGCGCGAGCAGCTCCTCCAGGTCGGTCTCGGCGGGGTGCAGCTGGGCCTCCTCCAGTTGCGCGCGGAGCCCGGCGACGGGGGTGCGCAGCTCGTGCGAGGCGTCGGCGGCGAACTGCCGCTGCTGGTTCAGCGCCCGCTCCATCCGGCCCTTGGCGTGCTCCAGCCGTTCCAGCGTGCTGTTGATCGTCCGGGCCAGCCGGGCGATCTCGTCGTCGCACGCCGGTTCCGGCACACGGGTGCGCAGGTCGTTGACGTTGATCGCGGCCAGTTCGGCGCGGATGCCCTCCACCGGCCGCAGCGTCCGTCCCGTGACCTTCCAGGTCGTGGCGACGGCGAGCATGATCAGTGCCACCCCCTGGATGACGAAGATCACGTTGATGAGGCCTGTGGCGCTCTCGGCCGGGGCACGCCTGCCGGCGTAGACGACGGGGGAGTTCGCCGCGCCGGTCTCTCGCAGCGCGGACAGGCGGACGCAGCCGATCTTGCCTTGCGTGCAGCTCTGCACGTCCTCCTGCGGATCCTGCGGTTCGGGCCAGGCCTTGCTCAGCGGGGGTAGCCCACGGGCGGCGGCGGAGGACGCGAGCACGTGGTGATCGGGGGAGACGATCTGCACCAGGTCGATGCCCGGGACCTCGGATTTGATGGTACCGGTCACGTGATGCAGGCGATCGGCGGCGGCGACCAGCGTCGCCTCCTGCCGGGCCTCAAGCCACACGGTGTTGGTCACCGACTGGTGTGCGACCACACCGGCCAGCACCCCCGAAGGTACGAGGAGAAGGATCGCCAGAATGCTGACCAGGGCGGTCACCCGTCCTCGGATGGACCGGGGACGTATACGCGTTCGCAACGAATGCCGATATGAGGTACGTACGCGTTCCTCACCCAACGTGATCATCTTCCCTACGGCAATATGGTTCCCCAACGTGGATGGCCGCGTCCGGCGTTGTGCGCCGCCGGTGGGGCGACCTCGGCACCAGGTGACGTTTTGGTGTCGTGGCGTTTCGTGGCGCTCCGCCGGGTGCCGGTCTCGGTGGGCGGCATCGGGGCGACATCCACTGTGTTCGGCCGGCCTTGCGGCCAGGCTCTTGTTCGCGGAGCGCCGATCTGGCCGGGATAGCGCTTTCCGTGCCTGTCTTTACCTGAACTTTCTTTCGTCGTGAGATGTATCGGCCGTCCGGCAGCTCATCGTGGGTAGAGGCACCCGCTCGGTGGAGCCTGGGCTGTGGGACGCGCACTGTGGGCGTCTCAGGGGGGTGGGCTCCGCGGCTTGGCCGCGCTCGCCGTGTGTTCGCGACAGGCCGTGTCGCGGACAGCGCGTTGCCAGAGCTACCTGGAAAGACTCAAATTAGCATGTCAAAAGCGGTTTACAAGATCACCCGCCGTGTTTTAGGCAATCCTAAACCCACTACTTGCTCGAATAATGCATAGTGTATACCGTACTCATGTCCAGTTCGAGACGTCGAAACCGTCCGCGCGAAGGCTAGCCCCGCGCGGGCGAATACGGGGTGACGTCCAGGGGCGGGGTCTCGCCGATGACCAGGCAGGCGGCCACGAACCCGGCGTACGGCCCGGCGGTGAGACCGTACGCGCCCAGGCCGGTCGCGACGACGACGCCCTCCGTGAGCGGGCCGAGCAGGGGAAGCCCGTCGGCGGCCACGGGACGGAGCCCCGCACGGGTCTCGACGATGGACGCGTCCGCGAGCCCCGGTGCGAGCCGCACGCCGGCCGCCAGCACCTCGGCGAGGCCTCCCGCGGTCACCCGGGAGTCGAACCCGGCCTCCTCGACCGTGGCGCCGAGGACCACCCGGGACCCGGGGAACCCCAGCAGGTACGGGCCGAGCCGGGGCAGGATGATCGGCCATCCGGCGCTCTCCACCCCGGGAAGCTCCGCGTGGACGATCTGGCCGCGCCGTGGCCCCACCGGCGTCATGTGCCCGAGGGGACCGCAGACCTCGCCCGCCCAGGCTCCCGCGGCCACCACGACGGCGTCCGCCTCGACCGGCGAGCCGTCGAGGAGGCACGCTCCCGAGCCCGTCAGGGACGCCGTGCCCGTGAGCACCCGCGCCCCGTGCCGTACGGCGGCGCGCAACAGGGCGTCGCGGACGGTCCGGCCGTCCACGCGCGCCGCGCCGCCGACGCGCAGGGCGACCAGCCCGGGACTCAACGGAGGGAACAGCTCGCAGGGGCGGTCGACCTCGGAGATCGCGCCCATCTCGGGAGCCGACGATCGCCTGCCGCGCAGCAACGCCTCGACGTGGACCAGCTCGGCGGGGTCCTCCGCCACCAGCAGTGCGCCCACCTCGGCGTGGCTGATGTCGGGCTCGCCGTCCTCGGCCAGCAGCTCGGCGAGCCGCCGATAGTAGCGCGCGCCTTCCAGGGCGAGGCGGTACCAGGCGTCGTCGCCGTCATGGTCCACCCACGGGCAGACGATGCCGGCTCCCGCGGCGGTCGCCTGCCCGGCGGTCGGCCGGTCGATCACGGTCACCGCCACACCCCTGATGCTCAGGTGGTAGGCGGCGCTCGCCCCGACGATTCCACTTCCGGCGACGACAACCCGATCAGTCATGGCTGAATGATCTCAGCAACCCTCGCGGGACCGGGAGCGGAGGGGCCCCGGCCCGACGCGAGGGGGCGGCTCACAGCTTGTCGATCACCGGGATCAGCTCGTTGAGCACGTACAGCGCCAGACCGAGCCCGATGAGGTTCACGCGCGGGACGCCGGCGTTGAGGGCGGCGAGCAGGAAGGCGACGAACGCCGCGATGAGCAGGATGAGCTGAACGGTGTTCACGGGGGGTCCTTCGTTTCGTATGGCTGGTGAAGCCGCTGCTCTACCCGGGGCCGAAGATCGAAACCTCCGTGTCGATCACGATCTCGGCCCCGGGGCCGGACACCTGTGCGGCGGGTGCGTCCTGCGGCCTCAGTTCGCCTTGAGGGAGCAGGTGTTCGCCAGGTCACCCGAGGTTGGGCGGGGGAGGGTGGCGTCGGCGGGCGGCGCGTCGCCGCGCGTGGTCCAGTTCTCGAGAGCGGTGAACGCGCTGCGGAAGCACGGCAGGATCGGGCGCAGCAGCGCCGGGTAGGCGTCGTAGAGCCCGTCGACGTGGTTGCCGCCCTCTACCCGGTAGTACCGGTGCAGCGGGTCGCGTCCCCGCGAGCGGATCAGCTTCTCGTAGACGTCGGAGTCCTCGCCGATGGGCAGCAGCGTGTCCAGCGTGCCGTGCAGGGTGATGAGGGGCCGCCCGATGCGCCCGGTCAGGGCGATCCGCTCGACGGCCTTCTCCACGGCCCTGGGCCGGGTGGCGTAGTCGTAGTCGGTGTCGCACCCCGGCGTCCCGGAGGCGCAGTACGGGGTGCCCGCCTCGGTGGCGCCGTCGTAGGACGGGTCCAGCTCCTCCCGGTAGAGCCGCTGCGTGAGGTCCCAGTAGACCTTGTAGTGGTAGTCCCAGAGCGGTTCGGAGCCGGGCGCGAAGCCCGCGGCGATCATCGCGTCGTGCGCGGCGGCGTCGCCGGTGGCGGCGTACGCGGGGTAGGCGCGGAGCGCGGCGGGCAGGGAGGTCATCAGGTTGGGGCCGTTCTTCCGCCAGAGGGTGCCCTCCCAGTCGACGCCGCCGCTGTACAGCTCGGGGTGGTTCTCCAGCTGCCAGCGAACGAGGTAGCCGCCGTTGGAGATCCCGGCCGCGTACGTCCGGCGGGGCGCCCGGCCGTACCGCTGGGCCACCGCCGCCTTGGCGGCGCGGGTCAGCTGGGTGACGCGGTCGTTCCACTCCACCAGCGCGTCCCCGGGCCTCACGCCGTCCTGGTAGAACGTCACGCCGCTGTTGCCCTTGTCGGTCGCGGCGTACGCGTACCCCTGGGCGAGCACCCAGTCGGAGATCGCGAAGTCGTTGGCGTACTGCCTGCGGTTGCCGGGCGTGCCCGCGACCACCAGTCCGCCGTTCCAGTGCTCGGGCAACCGGATCACGAACTGGCTGTCGTGGTTCCAGCCGTGGTCGGTGTTGAACGTCGAGGTGTCGGGGAAGTAGCCGTCGATCTGGGCGCCCGGCACCCCGGTCGGGTTGGTGGCGCCCGCGGGGGTGAGCCCGGCCCACTCGGCCGCGATCGAGTGCCCGGACGCGACCGTGCCCGCGGTGGTCAGGTCGTCCAGGCAGGCGGAGATCTGCTTCTCGGCGCCGGGCACCTTGACGCGCTCGACCCCCGCGCAGGGAGCGGCGGCGCCGGCGGCCGACACCGGCCCGATCAGTGAGGCGCCGATCGCGGCGGCCGTTGCCAGGCCCAGTAGCCGGCCCCGCCGGCGTCGGGTGGATCGCATGGGGACTCCTCAGAAGGCGTGCGACGTGCTGTCGAGTGAGTGACCGCAATGGTGGCCATCCACTGTGAACTGGGCCACGTCCGCGATCTCCACAATTCGCCTTCCCGATGTGTCCGGCGCGCCCATGCCGGGGAGCGGCGGGCCGCGAAAGGGGTGCGGCGGCGATCCAGGCGGCGTGCCCGGATGAGGCCGCGTCTACGTGGCCGGGCCACACACGGATGGGCCCACCGGCGTCGCGGGCCCGTGACCTGCGGCGGATGTGGGACGCAACCGCCTTCGTGCCGGTCAATGTGTGCCGTGGCCACATGGAACCCCTCTCCGGGCTCGCTTAGTGTTCCGCGTCACAACGACTTCGTCCGTTAACGCCAAGGTGACCTGGACGAAACCACCGGACGAGGCCATGAGGAGGCCATATGGACGGTCCCGTCCTGCGGGCGCAGGGCCTGGCCAAGGAGTTCCGGGGCTTCCGCGCCGTCGACGGCGTGGACCTGGACATCGCGGAGGGCAGCGTGCACGCGCTGGTCGGGCCCAACGGCGCCGGCAAGACCACGCTGTTCAACCTGCTGACCGGCTTCCTTAAGCCGAGCGCCGGCCGCATCCTGCTCGGCGAGCACGACCTGACCGGCAGGCGCCCGGAGCAGGTCGCCCGCCTCGGGGTCGCGAGGTCCTTCCAGATCACCAGCCTGTTCCCGCAGATGACCCCGCGCGAGCACGTCGAGCTCGCGCTGGCGGGCGCCACCGGGATCACCTGGCGGTTCTGGCGGTCGCACCGGCTGCTCGACCGGTTCCGCGACCGGGCGCTGGAACTGCTGGACCAGGTGGGGCTGGCCGGGCACGCCGAGATCCAGGCGGGCACGCTCGCCTACGGCCACAAGCGCGCCCTTGAGCTGGCCCTCGCGCTCGCGCTCGACCCGAAGGTGCTGCTGCTGGACGAGCCCACGGCCGGCATGGGCGTGGAGGACGTGGAGCGCACCGTGGAGCTGGTCAGGAGGGTCCGCGCCGGCCGCACGGTCGTGATGGTCGAGCACAACATGAGCGTCGTCTCCAGCCTGGCCGACCGCGTGACGGTCCTGCAGAGCGGCCGCGTGCTCGTCGAGGGCCCGTACGCCGAGATCCGCCACGACCCCCGCGTCATCAGCGCCTACCTGGGAGACGCCAATGCCGAGCACTGACACCGGCCCGATCCTCAGCGTCGGCGGCCTTTCCGCCTGGTACGGCGAGGCGCAGGTCCTGCGGGACGTGTCGATCGAGGTGGGGAAGGGCGAGATCGTCACGCTGGTCGGCCGCAACGGCGCCGGCAAGACGACGCTGCTGCGCTGCCTGATGGGCCTGCAGGGGCGTTACTCGGGGGACATCGCCTTCCTCGGGTCGGACATCACCCGGCTCCCCGCGCACCGGCGGGCGCGCCACGGCCTCGGGTACGTCCCCGACGACCGCGGCGTCTACTCCACGCTCACGGTGGAGGAGAACCTGACGCTGCCGCCCGCCGTCGGCCCGGACCCCTGGACGCTGGCACGGGTGTACGAGACCTTCCCCCGGCTGCGGGAGCGGCGCTCCTTCCCCGGCACCAAGCTCTCGGGCGGCGAGCAGCAGATGCTGGCCCTCGCCCGGGTGCTGCGGATGGGCGCGCGGCTGCTGCTCTGCGACGAGCCGACCGAGGGGCTGTCCCCGCTGATCGTCCAGCAGATCGGCGAGATCCTGCGCGAGGTGAAGCGGCAGGGCACGACCGTCCTGCTGATCGAGCAGAACGTGCACTTCGCCGCGACGGTCGCCGACCGGCACTATCTGCTCGCCGAGGGCCGGATCGTCGAGTCTCTGGACAACGACGAGATGCGCGCCCGGGAGCACGAGCTCCTCGACTACCTCGGCATCTGATCCGGACCACCGGATCGGCCGCCCCGGACCTGATCTGGAACGTCCCGGATCGGCCTCCCCGGAACCCACCCGAAGAACCGACAGGAGAAGTACATGAAAGCTCTGGGCCGAGCGGCCGCCGTGGTGGCGGCGGGAGCCACGATCGCCGGTTGCGCCGGCGGACCCGGCAGCGGGGGGAGCGGGGACAAGATCAGCGACGGCAAGGTCGTGCTCGCCGTCCTCAACGACCAGTCGGCGATCTACGCCGACCTGTCGGGCAAGAGCAGCGTCGAGGCCGTCAACATGGCGGTCGCCGACTACAAGGCGAAGTACGGCGACAAGGCGGTCGCCAAGGACATCGAGGTCCTGTCCGCCGACCACCAGAACAAGCCGGAGGTCGCCAACTCCAAGGCGCAGGAGCTCTACGACCGCCAGCACGCCGACGTCATCCTCGACGTGCCCTCCTCGGCCGCCGCGCTGGCCGTGGCGGGGGTCGCCAAGGGCAAGAAGAAGATCTTCATGGACATCGGCGCCGCGACCACCGAGCTGGAAGGCGCCCAGTGCAACAAGTACACGTTCCACTACGGGTACAACACCTACATGCTCGCCCACGGCACCGGTGACACGGTCACCAAGGACGGGTCGAAGAACTGGTACATCGTCTACCCGGACTACGCCTTCGGGCAGGACATGCAGAAGAACTTCACCGCGGCCGTGAAGGGCGCGGGCGGCACGGTCATCCAGAGCGACCCCGCGCCGTTCCCGAACGACAACTTCTCCACGTTCCTGCTGAAGGCCCCGGGCCTCCGCCCCAAGCCCGAGGTGCTCGGCACCATGCAGGCCGGCGGTGACCTGGTCAACCTGGTGAAGCAGTACAACGAGTACAAGCTTCGCGACAAGGGCATCGGCCTGGCGGTCGGGCTCATGTTCATCACCGACATCCACTCCCTCGGCCCGGACGCGCTCGCCGGCACCAAGTTCACCGACGCCTGGTATTGGAACGCCACCCCCGAGAACCGCGCCTGGGCCGACAAGTTCCAGGCCAAGGTCAACAAACGGCCGAGCTTCCCCAACGCCGCCAACTACTCCGCCGCCACGCAGTACCTGGAGGCCGTGCAGCGCGGCGGCACCGACAATTCGGATGCGGTGGTCAAGCAGCTGGAGGGCCTTAAGTTCCAGGACGTCTTCGCGCAGAACGCCACGATCCGGGCCCAGGACCACCTTCTCCTGCATGACGTCTCGCTGGCCCAGGTGAAGCCGTCGAGCGAGGTCAAGGAGCCCTGGGACTACGAGAAGATCCTCAGCGCCATCCCCGCCGACCAGGCGTTCCAGCCCGCCGACCCCTCCTGCAAGCTCTGAGGCCCCTTCCGGGCGCGGTCACCCGCCCCCGGGTTCCGAGCCCCCAGATCGGAAGATCACA
>NZ_JBFBIK010000070.1:0-39206 GCF_040685555.1 Sphaerisporangium sp. NPDC088356 | reverse complement strand
GCGGCGGCACAGCCCGATCACCCTGGCGTACAGAAGCGGAGCCTCCCCCGAGCCCGAGCCCGGGCCGGTGGTGCCGGTGCCGGAGTCGTGCCCGGCCGGTGGCGTGCGGTTCCCCCCGAGCGCTCGGGCCACGGTCTCAGAAAGCACCGGATCACTGCTCACGCCCACCTCCCGTAACCAAGTGTGTCGCCATGGTGACATCGATGAGTCCTCCCGGAGGCCGGAAGCCTCCGCGAGGGAGAGATTTCTTCTACCGCGGATCATGCCCGTACGCGGAGGAGTAAGTCGTCAGGTCGCGGGCCCCGGGACGCCCAGGTCAGGCGCCGCAAGGCTTTCGCCCGGTGAGAAGAGGGCGTCGAGGTGGTGGTCGAGCAGCCGGAGCGACGGAGCGCCTCGGTGACGAGGGCGGGCTCAGGCGGGCAGGCGGGCGAGGAGGATGCGCCTGGACTCGTCGATCAGGCGGAGGTGGTCGTCGAGCTGCTCCTTGGTGTCCAGACGCGCCCGTTCCCGGATCAGCCCCTCCAGCAGGTCGAGCCACTCCAGGCACCAGCGGAGGTCCTCGGCGCGGGCCACCCGCCGCCCGCGCACGTCCACGTACACCGGGCTGGTGTGCGCGAACACCCCGGTGAACAGCGATCGCGGGTGGGGGCCGCCCTCGGCGAGGGCGACGACGTAGGTCGGCGCGCCGACGGTGAACTCGGCCGTGAGCTCGCCGGGCGGCCCCTCGGCCAGCACGCCGTCCGCCGTGCGGATCGTCAGCCGCTCCACCTCCGGGCCGATGACCCGGACCGTGACCCTGACCCGGTCGCCGGGGAGGCGGTCGATGGTGTCCCCCGGCTCGTGTCCGTCCACGGTGAGCTCGACGAACGGCCCCGTGGTGGCGAACGTGCGCCCGCGCCGCACGGCCTCGGCGTAGGAGGCGGCGGTCAGCGGCCCCTCGACCTTGGCGTAGGTACGCTCCCAGCCGAGAGGGCTCGCCACCATCTCCATCCGCTGGCGGGTGAACGACAGCATCGAGTCGGTGCCCGCGACGGCGGCCAGGCGGTTGCCCGCGCCGAGCAGCCGCCGGTACACCGCCGACGACCCGGCGGCCGAGGAGAAGTGCAGCACCTCCATGCTGTCGACCAGGCCGAGCGCGGCGTCGACCACCGCGGTCCGCGCCGTGCACTGCGGACGCCCGGTGCCGATGACCTCCCCGGGCGTCTCGACGGGCGAGTGGAAGGCGTGGGCGTAGCCGACGATGGCGCCGAGGCCCCGGAGCTCCTCGCACGCCGCGCTGGTGGGCGGCCAGTCGGCGGTGCCGGTGAAACCGCTGTGGTACCGGCCCGGCGGAGCGGTCATCCCGAAGGCGTGCAGGTGCCCGAGCAGGTCGTTGCGGTACTCGACGCCCATGCGGGCGATGTGGGTCGCGTCCGACCAGGGCAGGTCCTCGCCCGCCCAGTGCTCCAGCGCCTCCCGGTCGTAGACGCGGGGGCCGGACACGTTCGCGGCGAGCAGGTTGAGCACGTGCAGGTCCTCGCCGTGCTGCATGGCCGCCGCCATCGCCGGGGTGGCCACGACGTCCCCGGCGAAGTTGAGGTGCACGTGCAGGTCCCCGCCGTACCAGCCCTTGGCCGCCGCGTCGTACAGCCGCGCCGGGGCCGACTCGACCATGGTCTCCCCCGAGGGGGTCACGACCGTCTCGGCGAAGCCGTACTCCATCCCCCGCGCCACCCGGACGGTCAGCGGCTCGGCGGGCACGTCGAGCACGATGTCGTCGCCGTGGAAGTACGGCAGCCCGTGATGGTCGCGTCTCGCGGGCGCGCCGTCGGGGTACCAGCCCTGGCCGTCGGCGCTCCACACGCTCCACCTGCACGGGAACCCTGCGCGCACCCGGAGCCGCGCGCGCGGGACGAGGCGGGTCAGCCCGGACAGGTCCACCGGCTCGGTGCCGGCGGTCACCTCGGTGGCGGTGTCGATCTCGACCAGCCGCGCCCCGCCAGGGCCGACGCGGTACGCCCGGCCGCCGGCGCGTACCTCCGCCGCCGTCGCCCGGCCGTTGTCGATCAGCAGCGTCAGCGGCACCGGCCGCCCGCCGAGCCCGGCATCCGCCCGGCCGTCCACCCGGGGTGAGAAAGAGGTCTCGCCCTCCGGTTCGAGCGCGGTACGCGGCCGGCCGTCCAGCCGGTGTCCCTGAGCCGTGAGCCTCAGCACGGCGAGCCCCTCGGGCGGCTCCCCGTCGAGCGCGTCCCTGAGCACCTCGTCGAAGTCCAGCTCGCGCACGAGGAGTTCGTGCTCGGCGTCGGTGGCCTCCGGGTGCTCGGCCCGTACCCGGTCGGAGGCAGCCCGGAAGAACGCCTCCTCGCCGACGAACCGGGACGGGCTCATCGACCTGACGTACGCGATCGGGGGCTCGCCCCAGGTCATTCCGTGCTCGGCCAGCGCCTCGCGGTACTCCCCCAGCGCCCTGGCCACGATCTCAGGAAGCATCGGATCATTGCTCATTTGGTCCTCCCGTAACCCCGTTGCCGGTAATGGTCACACCGGCGGGAGCCTTCGGGCCGTGGGGGCCGGGAGCCGGGTGGGGTTTCTTCCCACCCCGGATCGCCTCTGTATAGCCGGATGCGGTCCGGGGTGGGGAATGCGACGGCCGATACCCGCCAGCGCCCGGGCCGGAGACCCGGCAGGGTGGTCTCATGACCACCATCACGACCACCGGGTTCCGTATTCACGTCATCTCGCCTGAAGAGCTGGAGAAGGTGCGGGAGGGCGGTGACGCTTCGGCCCGCCCGGCCGAGCACCTCCTGGCCGAGGGCGGGGAACCGCTGCGCTGCTGCCTGCGCGACGCGCGGCCGGGCGAGGAGATGATCCTCTTCGGCTACGAGCCGGTGATCCCGCCGAGCCCCTACCGGGAGATCGGCGCGGTGCTGGCACACGCGCGTGCCTGCGCCGGCCCGGTGAGCACCGACCGCTACCCCGAGGACTGGTACGGCAGGCCGCAGGTGCTGCGGGCCTACGACCACCGGGGCTGGATCCACGACACCACCCGGGTCCACGACGGCCGGGACCCGCAGGCGGTGATCGCCGAGATGCTGTCCCATCCCGATGTCGTGCGGATCCACAGCCGCAACGTGTCCTATGGCTGCTACATGTTCGAGATCACCCGCCCGGACTGAGCTCCGGGGTCGCGTGACGCCAGGTGAGGGGGCTAGCGGCCGTCGCGGCCGAAGGCGGCGAGGAGCCGGTCGGCGGCGAGGGCGGGGGTGAGGGTGCCCTCCAGCACCTCGCGCTCCACCTCGGCCGTGATCGCCGCCACATCGGGGTTCTCCTTGAGCCGGGCGAGCAGCCGGTCGCGCACGAGCGTCCAGGTCCAGCCGACCTGCTGGCGGCGGCGCTTGGCGGCCAGCTCGCCCGAGGACTCCAGGAGGTCCTGGTGGCGGACGATGTGCCGCCACAGCTCGGAGAGGCCGGTGCCCTCCTGCCCGCTGCAGGTCAGCACGGGGGTGTTCCACGCGCCGCCGCCCCCCCGCAGCAGCCGCAGCGCGCCCGCCAGCTCCCTGGCGGCCTTGCGCGCGTCCATCTCGTGGGGGCCGTCGGCCTTGTTGACCGCGATCACGTCGGCCAGCTCCAGCACACCCTTCTTGATGCCCTGAAGCTGGTCGCCCGTCCGCGCCAGTGTGAGGAGCAGGAAGGTGTCGACCATCTCGGCCACGGCGGTCTCCGACTGCCCGACGCCCACGGTCTCGACCAGGACGATGTCGAACCCGGCCGCCTCGACGACCACCATGGCCTCGCGGGTGGCCTTGGTGACGCCGCCCAGGGTGCCCGAGGTGGGCGAGGGGCGGATGTAGGCGTCCGGATCGACCGAGAGCCTTCCCATGCGGGTCTTGTCCCCGAGGATGCTGCCACCGGTGCGGGTGGAGGACGGGTCGACGGCGAGCACGGCGACCCGGTGCCCCTCCCCCGTCAGGTGGACCCCGAGCGCGTCGATGAAGGTCGACTTGCCCACCCCGGGGACGCCGGTGACGCCGACCCTCCTGGCCTTGCCGGACATGGGGGTCAGCTCGACCAGCAACCGCTGGGCCAGCTCACGGTGGTCGGCCCGGGAGGACTCCACCAGCGTGATCGCCCGGGCGATCCACCCGACGGAACCCTCCCGCACCCCCTGGACGTAGTCCTCAAGCCGTGGCATGGCCCAGCCGGCCGGAGAGGTCGCGCAGCAGGTCGAGGGCCGCGTCGGCGATGACCGTGCCGGGCGGGAAGATCGCGGCGGCGCCGGCGGCGCGCAGCGCGTCGAAGTCGCCCGGAGGGATCACCCCGCCCACGACGATCACGATGTCGTCGCGTCCGAGCGCGGCGAGCCGGTCACGAAGCTCCGGCACGAGCGCGAGGTGGCCGGCCGCGAGCGAGGAGACACCGACCACGTGCACGTCCGCCTCGACGGCCTGGCGGGCCACCTCGGCCGGGGTCTGGAACAGCGGGCCCACGTCCACGTCGAAGCCGAGGTCGGCGAAGGCCGTGGCGATCACCTTCTGGCCCCGGTCGTGCCCGTCCTGGCCGATCTTGGCCACCAGGATGCGGGGCCTGCGGCCCTCCTCGCGCTCGAACGCGGCGCACGCGCCCCGGACCTTCTCGATGTTGGCGGCGTCTCCGGCCTCGTCGCGGTACACCCCGGAGATGGTACGGATCTGTCCCGCGTGCCGCCCGAAGACCTCCTCCAGCGCGTCGGAGATCTCGCCGACCGTGGCCTTGGCGCGGGCGGCGTCGACGGCCAGGGCCAGCAGGTTGCCGTCGCCGGCGGCGCCCCGGGTGAGGGCCGCCAGCGCGTCCCGGCAGGCCTGGTCGTCGCGCTCCTCGCGGAGGCGGCGCAGCTTGTCGATCTGCTGGGCGCGCACGGAGGTGTTGTCGACCTTGAGCACCTCGATGTCCTCGTCGGACCCGGCGCGGTACTTGTTGACGCCGATCACCGGCTGCCTGCCGGAGTCGATGCGCGCCTGGGTGCGGGCGGCGGCCTCCTCGATGCGCAGCTTGGGCAGGCCCGCGTCGATGGCCTTGGCCATGCCGCCCGCCCGTTCGACCTCCTCGATGTGGCCCCACGCCTTGCGCGCCAGCTCGTAGGTGAGCCGCTCGACGTACGCGCTGCCGCCCCAGGGGTCGATCACCCGGCAGGTGCCCGACTCCTGCTGGAGCAGGAGCTGGGTGTTGCGGGCGATGCGGGCGGAGAAGTCGGTGGGCAGGGCCAGCGCCTCGTCCAGGGCGTTGGTGTGCAGGGACTGCGTGTGCCCCTGCGTCGCCGCCATCGCCTCCACGCACGTGCGGACGACGTTGTTGAACACGTCCTGCGCGGTGAGCGACCATCCGGAGGTCTGGCAGTGGGTGCGCAGCGACAGCGACTTGGGGTTCTCGGCGCCGAAGCCCTTGACCAGCTTGGCCCACAGCAGCCGGGCGGCGCGGAGCTTGGCGACCTCCATGAAGAAGTTCATGCCGATGCACCAGAAGAACGACAGGCGCGGCGCGAACGCGTCGACGCCGAGCCCTGCCCCGACCCCCGCCCGCAGGTACTCGACCCCGTCGGCCAGCGTGTAGGCCAGCTCCAGGTCGCACGTGGCCCCGGCCTCCTGGATGTGGTAGCCGGAGATCGAGATGGAGTTGAACTTCGGCATCCGCTCGGAGGTGTACGAGAAGATGTCCGAGATGATCCGCATGGACGGCCCGGGCGGGTAGATGTAGGTGTTGCGGACCATGAACTCCTTGAGGATGTCGTTCTGGATGGTCCCGGCGAGCTGCTCGGGAGCCACCCCCTGCTCCTCGGCGGCCACGATGTAGAGGGCGAGCACCGGGAGCACCGCGCCGTTCATGGTCATCGACACGCTCATGCGGTCGAGGGGGATGCCGTCGAACAGCTGCCGCATGTCGTAGATCGAGTCGATCGCCACGCCCGCCATGCCGACGTCCCCGGCCACGCGCGGGTGGTCGGAGTCGTAGCCCCGGTGGGTGGCGAGGTCGAAGGCGACCGACAGGCCCTTCTGCCCGGCGGCCAGGTTGCGCCGGTAGAAGGCGTTCGACTGCTCGGCCGTGGAGAACCCGGCGTACTGCCGGATCGTCCACGGCTGGTTGACGTACATCGTCGGGTAGGGGCCGCGCAGGAACGGCGCGATGCCCGGGTAGGTCGACAGGAAGTCGAGGCCGTCGAGGTCGCCTGCGGTGTAGAGCGGCTTGACGCCGATGCCCTCGGGGGTGTCCCACGTCAGGTCGGACGGGCTCTTGCCGACCTGGTCGCGCACGGCCCGCGCCCAGCCTTCGAGGTCGGCCCGGCCGCCGTCCGGGGTCCCGGGGTTCAGGGGGATCCCTGAGAAGTCGGGAATCATGGGGTCACTCCCAGATCGTCGAACGTGGTGCGGAGCACTTCCAGCACGTCGCACCCGGCGTGGAGGTTGGCGTCCACCCCCTCATGGTCACCCTTCCCCGCCAGCCAGATCTTTCGCGCGCCCGCCCGCCGGAGCTCTGCCGCGACCGCCGCGGCGTGCTCGGCGTACAGCTTGTCGCTGGAGCACAGGCAGGCGACCGTGGCGCCGCTGCGCCGGAAGGCCTCGGCGATCTCGGCCGGGTCTGTGGCGGGGCCGCTCGGGACGGTGGCGATGCCGCCGGCCTGGAACAGGTTCGCCGCGAACGAGGCGCGCGCGGTGTGCGCGGCCACCGGGCCGATCGTCGCCAGGAAGACCTCGGGCCTCGCCTCCGCCCGGTCGGCGGCGTCGCGCAGCTCCTCGAAGCCCTGCGCGTAGTGCACCCGGGGCAGGCCGCCTCCGGGCGGCTCGGGCGCGGGCCGCCGGGAAGGGCGGCGCTCGGCCAGGTTCGGGAACTCGCTGACGCCGGTGATCGGGTCGCGGCGGCGGGCGATGCCGGCGGACCGGCGCGCCCAGGTGGCGGCGAGCCGCTCGGGGATCAGCCGGTCGAGGGCCGCCTCCGCGCCGCCCGCGCGCTCGATCTCCTGGAACCACTCCCAGGCCTTGCCCGCCAGGTCGGCGGTGAGCCGCTCGGCGTACCAGGAGCCGCCCGCCGGGTCGATGACCCTGGCGACGCCGGCCTCCTCGACCAGCAGCGACTGGGTGTTGCGGGCGATGCGGCGTGCGAAGGCGTCGGGCAGGCCGAGGCGCGCGTCGAAGGGCTGCACGGTGACGGCGTCCGCGCCACCGACGCCGGCGCCGAAGCAGGCGAGCGTGGTGCGGAGCATGTTCACCCACGGGTCGCGGCCGGTCATCATCGCCGACGAGGTGACCGCGTGCTGGGCCTGGCCGCCGTGGGCCGGGACGCCGCAGGCCTCGGCGACGCGCGCCCAGAGAGACCGCGCGGCCCGGAACTTCGCGATCGTGAGGAACTGGTCGGCCGTGGCGGCGTACCGGAACTCGATCTGCCCGAACGCCTCCTCCACCGGCAGGCCGCCGTCGGTCAGGGCGCGCAGGTAGGCGACCCCGGTGGCGATCGAGCAGCCGAGCTCCTCGGCGTCGGATCCGCCCGCGTCGTGGTACGGCGTGGCGTCGACGGTGATCGCCCGCAGGGAGGGGAGCTCGCGGGCGCGCCGGGCAAGCTCGACGGCCCCGGCCATGGCGGCGGGCGCGCCCGTCCTCGCCCGCAGGCCGAGGGGGTCGGCGCCGAGGTTGCCGCCGGCGGGGGCGATGCCGCGCTCGGCCGCGAGCCGCAGGAAGATCTCGGCGGCCTCGCCCGTACGGGCTCCCGCGTCGAGCGCGACGGGGGCGAGGTCGAGGTAGACGCCGTCCAGGACCCGGGGCAGCGCGGCGGGGTCGAGCCCGCCGTCGCCGAGGACGAGCCACAGCGAGGTGACGCCGTTCTCCAGGTCGGTGAGCACGGCCTCGCGGGTCACCGACGGGTCGGGGTGGGCGTGGCGCTGGCGCACGTCCCACCCGGACACCGCGCCGCCGGCCGGGCGGGTGCCCCGCGTGTAGGGCGCGGAGCCCGGCACGCCGGGGTCGCCGGGCAGGTCGGCGGCGTCGTACAGGGGCTGGAGGGTCACGCCGTCGTAGGTCGTGAAGGCCAGTGCCTCCTCGGGCGAGGCGACCTCGGCACCGGACCTGCGCAGCACGCCCAGGGCGAGCCGCCGCCAGTCCTCCCGCGTGCCGGGCGGGAACCCTGCGGCCGGATGGAGCTCCTCAGGCTGCACCGTCATGTCACGGATCGTAGGCGCTGGCGATCCGGAGGGACACTTCGGGGACCCCCCTCACGGACGCGCTCAGGCGAGCGGGGCCTCCCAGGCGGCGTTCCAGGTGTCCTTGCCGACCACGCCGTCGACGCTCAGGTGCTGCTCCTGCTGGAACTTGCGGCACAGGTCGCGCGACGCCGGCCCGTACGCGCCGTCCACGTCGATGGTGAAGCCGCGCTTGTCCATCTGGGCCTGCCAGGTGCGCACGTCCTCGCCGCGCATGACCGGCGGGTACTTCAGCAGCCTGCCGGGGAACTTCGGGTGCTCGGCGGGGCCGGGATCGGTGGGGCCGGTCTGGCCGCCGGGGCGCGGGGCCCCCTTCTTCACCCACGCGTACAGCGCCGTGCCGGGGCAGTCGGTGGAGTAGCCGTCGCGGTGGCCCTTGATCTCCTTGCCCGCGCCGCCCTCCTCGCGCAGGTAGTCGATGGCGTCGAGGATGCCGTGGAGCATGCCGTCGGGGGGCTGCACGAGGCCGGAGTTGCCGACGAGGCCGAGGACGGCGTAGTGGCCGGTGTTCAGGCCGGGCCCGTTGGCGGCCGGCAGGTGCCCGGGGCCGCGGCCGACGAAAACCTTGCGGTGCGGGCAGGCGACCATGCTGTAGCCGATGTCGAGCCAGCCGTTCCCGTCCATGTGAAAGCTCTGGATGGATTTCACCATGGCGACGCACTTGGCGTGGTCGTCCACGATGGAGGGTTCCACGCGGCCACCCGTGTAGTGAACCTTGACGCCCTTTGTGGAGGTCAGCGTCGTATAGGAGCCACGCGGGGCGCGGGCGCCCCACTCTTTACGCGTCACTAGGTCGATGGCCACGAACTTCTCCCGGGGGGAACACGAGCATTCAGGACTGACGGACCACTGTCCTCCCACAGGGCACGCAAACCAGCCCTTCGCGGCTCGCAGTGGACCGATCCGCGCGACCAACCCTAACCATGGATACATGCGCACATGACGGATTCGCCCATGTCCGCATAGCACGGCACATTGATTTAACGGACTTCCCAGGAAAATCCGTGGACTCCACACACTATGGGCCTGAATCATGAATATATGTCCGTTGTGGAGGAGGTTCGTTTCCCCGCCGCCGAAGCCCTGCCCATGAAGGTATGGCTCGACGACGGCGACTCGCCGATCGATGTCATCGACGCTCTCGCGCTGTCCCCGTTCGCCACCGGGAACCAGCCCTGGGCACGTTCCACCAACCTGGAGCGAGTGCGTCCCGACGCCCCGCTGATGCCCGCGCGTGCCCGGCTGACCCGTGCCGCCAGGGAGGACGACGGCCGTGAGTCGCGCCTTGCGTGCGGAGACGGCTGGACGCTCAGGGTGGTGCGGTTCCGCAACCGCTCGGCCGTGCTGACCGTGACCGCCGTC
Source organism: Sphaerisporangium sp. NPDC088356 (assembly GCF_040685555.1). Taxonomy (NCBI): domain Bacteria; kingdom Bacillati; phylum Actinomycetota; class Actinomycetes; order Streptosporangiales; family Streptosporangiaceae; genus Sphaerisporangium; species Sphaerisporangium sp. NPDC088356. The sequence continues at coordinate 29,644 of NZ_JBFBIK010000070.1, read as the reverse complement.
AGCGACGAGCTCGCGCGCTCGGTGCTGGAGGAGTCCACCAAGGACGCGGTCGAGCCGCCTCCCACGGACGCCGACCACGTCGACATGGGCTTCTGGTGGACCGGCGCCCACGGGCCCCGCCGCACCCAGCGCCCGATCACCGCGCCGCGCTGGCGGGCGATCAAGGCGAACTACTCGCGCGCCGCCGGCGAGTCGCTCGAAGGCCTCATGGCGGTGACCCCCTCCGACATCAACGGGCGGCTGATCCTGCTGCACGGTCCTCCGGGCACCGGCAAGACCACGGCGCTCCGTGCCCTCGCCAGGGAGTGGGCCGCCTGGTGCCAGGTCGACTGCGTGCTCGACCCCGAGCGGCTGTTCGCCGACCCCGGCTACCTGATGGAGGTCGCCGTCGGGTACGACTCCGACGACGACGGCCACCGCTGGCGGCTGCTGGTGCTGGAGGACTGCGACGAGCTCATCCGCGCCGAGGCCAAGGAGGCCACGGGCCAGGGACTGTCCCGCCTGCTCAACCTGACCGACGGGCTGCTCGGCCAGGGCAGGGACGTCCTGGTGGCCGTGACCACCAACGAGGACCTCGCCCGCCTGCACCCGGCGGTCGTGCGGCCGGGACGCTGCCTGTCACAGGTGGAGGCGGGCCGCCTGTCCGCCGAGGAGGCCGCCGCGTGGCTGGGCTCCTCCGAGGGCGTCGGCCGGTCGGGGGCGTCGCTGGCGGAGCTGTTCGCCCTGCGCTCCGGGCGGGCGCCGGCCGTCCCGGCCGCTCCCGCCGAGGCCACCGGCCTGTACCTCTGACCCGGCCGGCCGTCACCCCTGATCCGGCCGGACGTGCTCCGAGCGTGCCAGCAGGGCCGGTTCGGTGTGCGACAGCGCGCGCGGAACCGGCCGCGCCGTCCCGTCACCGACGGCCGGCGGCGGCTCGCTGCCCCAGAACGGGCCGGCCAGGCCGAGCTCCTGGAAGAGCGCGCGTGCCTCGTCGGGGGTGCGCCGGCGGTAGTCCCTGGTGAGCCGCCCGGCGTACCACCGGGTCGCCAGCAGCCACAGCGTCCGCATGTCGAGGATCACCCCCCGGGGGCTGCGGGTCTGGCGCAGCCACCGCCCCACGTGCTCCTCGGAGCAGAACAGCGACTGGTGCCCGCAGGCGAACATCACGTCGTCCCACATGCGCGGGATGGGCACCAGGAAGTGCGCCACCAGGTCGGCGGTCGGCGGCTCGTCCGGGCACACGTCCAGCGCCAGCGCCCTGCCGCAGCCGGGACAGTGGGTCGCGACCATGCAGTTCTCGCCGACCAGCGCGGGGATGGCGAAGGAGTCCCAGGCGCAGCCGCCCCACCACTTCACCTTCTCGCTGGTGACGACGAAGCCGAGCGGCACGGCCGACCACGGGTGCGCCATGAGGATCAACCGCCTGTCGTCGTCCAGCACGAGCAGGTGGGCGTCGTGCAGCGCCCTGAGCGCCCCCAGCGCATCGGAGGGTTCGATCCCGAACTCGGCGGCCACATCCTCCGGGCGCGGCGGATCGCCCCGCTCGGCGAACCGCCGGTAGACGAACGTCCGCACGTCTGCGAGATCGTGCATGAGACTGACGATACCCAGCGTGACCTGGGTCGATCCCGCGAAATCTCCATGACTGCGGTCCCGGCGCGGTCTGATTACGGATACGTAAACCATCCGATGTGCCGTGCAAGGCCCAAAACCACAATCGGCAAGGTGGTCAATCCGTCGCCCGCCGATCCCAGCCGTGTCGTCCTCCACCGGTGGACCTCCGTGGTCCCCTCCGAGAGCGGCGTCACCGGCTACCTCGATCCTTTCGGCGGCGAGACCACCGCGTGGCCCTACACCCGGTGGACCTCCGAGGAGCGCGACATCGGCTTTCCCGCCACCGAGCTGGTCCCCTCCTGGACCGCCAGCGCCCCCAAGGGATCATGGATCCGGGTGGAGCTGCGGGCGCGCACCGCCACCGGCGGCCTGACCAAGTGGTACGACATGGGCCGGTGGGCGGAGGGCGGCGGCGACATCCACCGCACCTCGCTGCCCGGCCAGGGCGACGAGGACGGCGACGTCGCGGTCGACACCTTCGTCGCCACCCGGCCCGTCACGGCGTACCGGCTGCGCATCACGCTTCACGGCGCCGAGGCGGCCGTGCACACGGCCGGGGTGATGGCCTCGGCGGTTCCCACGCGCGCCAGCGTCCCGGTGAGCCCGGCGAGCGAGGGCCCCCGGGTCGAGCTGGCCGTGCCGCCGCGCTCACAGAAGACCCACGCAGGCCACCACCCCGAGTGGGGAGGCGGCGGCGACTCCTGGTGCAGCCCGGCCTCGATGACCATGGTCCTGCAGTACTGGGGGCGCGGGCCCGCACCCGGCGACCTCACCTTCGTCGACCCCGCCGACCCGTGCCCCGCCGTGGACCACGCGGCCCGCGACATGTACGACCACAGCTACCAGGGCACCGGCAACTGGCCGTTCGGGGTCGCCTACGCCGGGCGGTACGGGCTGCGCGGCTTCGTCACCCGCATGCGCTCGCTGGCCGAGGTGGAACGATTCATCCGCGCCGGGATCCCGGTGATCACCTCGCAGTCGTTCAAGGAGCACGAGCTTCCCGGCTCGGGATACTCCACGCGCGGCCACCTCATGGTCGTGACGGGTTTCACCGCCGGAGGCGACGTCATCGCCAACGATCCGGCCGCGCCGTCCGACGAGACGGTCAAGAGAATCTATCCGAGGGCCGCATTCGAGAACGTCTGGTTACGCACCACCAGCAGCGGGGGAATCGTCCATGTCATCCACCCGCACGACATCCCACTCCCACCTTCAGAGGGCAACTGGTGATCGACTCTCCTGTCACTGCAGTCGACGTCGCACGCGTGGATGACCGCCCGTTCTGGGTGGAGATCGTCCCCGCTCCCGCCGGCGAGGAGGTGTGGTGGGACGTGCCACGCCCGGCCGAGGGCGGGCGGCGCTGCGTCGTGCGGCGCGCGCCCGACGGAAGCGTCCAGGACGTGCTGCCCCAGGGGTGGAACGCCCGCAGCCGGGTGATCGAGTACGGCGGACGCTCATGGCGGCCTCTTGCGGACGGCGGGCTGGTGTTCACCAACTGGGAGGACCAGCGGCTCTACCGCTGCGCCCCCGGAGGCGACCCGGTGCCGCTCACCCCGCCCGGATCGTCCCGCTACGCCGACCTGGTGATCCACGGGGACGAGGTCTGGTGCGTGCGCGAGACCGACGACGAGCGCGACCTGGTCGCGGTGCCGCTCGGCGGCGGGCCGGTCCGCGTGGTCGTCATGGCACAGCACTTCATCATGAACCCGCGCGTCTCCCCCGACGGCCGCCTGCTGGCCTGGATCGGCTGGGACCACCCCGCCATGCCCTGGGACGGCACCGAGCTGTGCGTGGCCCCGCTGCGCGACGACGGCACCGCCGGGCCGCACCGCGTCGTGGCGGGCGGGCCGCAGGAGGCGGTCGCGCAGGCCGAGTGGCGCGACGACGACGCGCTGTACGCGGTGACCGACCCGACCGGTTGGTGGAACATCCACCTGGTCCCGCTCGACGGCACTCCCCCGCGCAACCTCACCCCGTCGCCGCAGGAGTTCGGCGACGCGGCCTGGAAGCTCGGCTACCAGTGGTTCGCGCTCGCGGGCGACCGCATCGTGACGATGTACGGCACCGCCGACGGCAAGCGGCTGGGCGTGCTGGACCCCGCCACCGGAAAGATCACCGACATCGGCGGGTCGTACACCTACTGGGCGCCGACGGTCTCCGCCTCCCCCGACGGGTCGAGCGTGGTCGCCGTGGGCGGCTCGCCGCACAAGCCCTACGAGGTCGTGCGCGTCGACCTCGCGACCGGTGCGCAGGAGGTGCTCTCGCCCGCCAAGGAGCTTCCCGACCCGGCGGTGCTGCCGGTCCCCGAGGCGATGCTCTTCGACGGCGTGCACGCCCACGTCTACCGTCCGGCGGGCGCCGAGGAGGGCACCCCCGCCCCGTACGTCATGTTCGTCCACGGAGGCCCGACGGGCTCCAGCCCGATGGTCTTCGACCTGGAGATCGCCTACTTCACCAGCCGGGGCATCGGCGTCGCCGAGGTCAACTACGGGGGCTCCACCGGGTACGGCAGGGCCTACCGCGAGCGGCTCCGGCACAACTGGGGCGTCGTCGACGTGCGCGACAGCGAGACCGTCGCGCGCGGCCTGGCGGCGGCCGGGCTCGCCGACCCCGAGCGCGTCGCCATCCGCGGCGGCAGCGCGGGCGGCTGGACGTCGGTGGCGGCGCTCGTGCACAGCGACGTCTTCCGGGGCGCGGTCGCCCACTACGCGATCACCGACCCCGAGGGCTGGGCCAGGGAGACCCACGACTTCGAGTCCAGGTATCTCGACGGCCTCATCGGCCCGCTGCCCGAGACCCGCCGGCGCTACATGGACCGCTCCCCCACCCTGCACGCGGCGCAGGCGTCCGGGCCGGCGCTGCTCATGCACGGCCTGGAGGACGCCATCGTCGATCCCGTGCAGGCCGAGCGGTTCGTCGCCGCGCTCGACGAGCACGGCGGGCGATGGGCCTACCTCACCTTTCCGGGGGAACAGCATGGCTGGAGAAGAGAGGAAACCATTGTCGCGGCACTTGAGGCCGAGCTCGCGTTCTACGGGCTCATCTTCGGCTTCCCCACTCCCGAAGTGCCGCCGCTGACGCTGAAAGGAAGAATGTGACCGAGGTCGCAAGCATCTGCTCGGACCTGCTCAAGATCGACACTACCAACGACGGGACGCCGGACGGCTCGGGAGAGCGTCTGGCCGCCGAGTACGTCGCGGGGCTGCTATCCGGCCTGGGCATCGAGCCCACGGTGTTCGAGTCGGCGCCCCGCCGCACCAGCGTGGTGGCCCGCATCCCGGGGGACAGCTCGGAAGCCCTGCTGATCCACGGCCATCTGGACGTCGTCCCCGCCGACCCGGCGGAGTGGAAGCTCCACCCCTTCTCCGGCGAGATCGCCGACGGGTGCGTGAACGGGCGCGGCGCGGTGGACATGAAGGGCACCCTGTCCATGACGCTGGCGCTGGTGAGCGAGTGGGCCCGGCAGGGCCTGCGCCCCAAGCGCGACATCGTGCTGGCGTTCCTCGCCGATGAGGAGGCCACCGGTGAGTACGGCGCGGGCTACGCCGTCACCCGGCACCGCGACCTGTTCGAGGGCTGCACCGAGGCCATCAGCGAGTCGGGCGGCTTCAGCGTGACCGTTCCGCGCGACGCCGCCTCCGACGACCTGCGGGTCTACCCGGTGGCGGTGGGTGAGCGCGGCACGGCCTGGATGAAGGTCACCGCGCACGGCGTGGCCGGGCACGGCTCCAAGCCGCCGGCGGACAACGCCGTGGCGGAGCTCTGCCGGGCCCTCGCGCGCCTGGCCGACCACCGATGGCCCGTACGGCTCACGCCCGCCGTGGCCTCCCTCATCGAGGGCCTCGGCCGGGCCCTCGGGACGACGATCGACCTCGACCGGCTCGACGAGGAGGTCGAGCGCCTGGGCAAGGTCGGCACCCTGTTCAAGGGCGTGATCCGCAACTCGGCCAACCCGACCATGCTGACCGCGGGGTACAAGGTCAACGTCATCCCCGGCACGGCCGAGGCCCACGTGGACGGCAGGTTCCTGCCCGGGTTCCGCGACGAGTTCCTGGAGACGATCGACAAGCTGCTCGGGCCGAAGATCAGCCGGGAGTTCGTCAGCTTCGGCGACGGCGTGGCCTCGCCCACCGAAGGCCTCTTCGACGACCTGTGCTCGGCCCTGCTGGCCGAGGACCCCGCGGGACGCCCCGTCCCGTACGTCATGACCGGCGGCACCGACGCCAAGTCCTTCGCCACGCTCGGCATCAGGGGGTACGGCTTCGCGCCGCTGCTGCTGGACCCCCGGCTGGACTACTTCGGGATGTTCCACGGCGTGGACGAGCGGGTGCCGGTCGCCGGCCTGGAGTTCGGCGTCCGCGTCCTGGACCGCCTGCTGACGTCCCGCGCGGCCTGAGGAACCTTCACGGCTCCGGCCGGGGTACGGGCGGCAGGTACGCCCCCCGTGCCCCGGCCGGATCGTGGTGGTTCAGACGGGCATCGAGCCGATGCCGCGGATCTTTCAGCTCCGGGGCTTGAGGACCGAGTCGATGATGTAGAGGGTGGCGTTGCGGGTCTGCAGGTTGCCGCAGACCACCTGGGCGTCGTTGACCTTGAAGGTGTCGCCCGACCTACTGGTGGTGATCTTCCCGCCCTCCAGGGTGGTGAAGTCGCCCTTCTCCAGGTCGGCGGGGGTCTTGCGGCCCTGGACGACGTGGTAGGTGAGCACCTTGGTCAGCTCGTTCTTGTTGCCCAGGAGCCGGTCTATCTGGTCCTTCGGGACCTTCTTGAAGGCGTCGTTGCTGGGCGCGAAGACGGTGATGTCGCTGGCGGAGTTCAGCGTGTCCACCAGGCCCGCCTTCTTCGCGGCGTCGACGAGGTCGGACAGGTCGGGGATGTGCTGCGCGGCGGTGACCACCGGCTCGCCGGCGATCGCCGACGGGCTACCGGGCCCGGAGCTCGGCAGGGACTTGCAGCCCGGGCCGACCGGAGAGGGAGAGGCTGAGGGTGTCGGCGTATGGACGGTCCTTGGCGTGCCGCCGCCGCTCGTGATGGCGCCTGCGGTGGTGCCGTAGCCGGCCGTGAGCGACAGGGCCGCCACAACCGGAAGGGCGAGAAGACGAGTGTTCATGTGCCTGTCCCCTTTTGTGCTCTTTTGAAGGGCGGTCACCTTGCGGTCCGACTGGTCACTGAAAGGGTCACCGGGCCTCCATGCCCGTGACGGGCGGCGGGCACCGCCCGGCCCGTCCGTCCGTCCGCGAGACCCCTCGGTCGACCGCGGACCCATGCGACGGCAGCCCTTGTGAGAAGGCCGGTGCACAGCGGCCCCCGCTCAATCAAGCCGGCCGCGCCCGGGAGCGTTTTTGCACGTCCCCGCGCACGACGACCCTCTCATTATCGCCGAGCGCCCGCCGCCGCCACCCATGCGGAGGATGGCATGCGACAAAACGTCGGCCATGTGAAAGGGATACCTGACACGAAACCGCCGCCCCGCCAGAAGTAGGCCAAGGTTCGGGCGGGCCACGGTCGACCCCCTCACCCGCGCTCGCGTCGCGGGCGGCCGGCCGGGCGCATCGCTCCACGGAGCACACCGATCGCATCCAGTCCGGAAGTTGGCTATTTTCGTCCGCACTTGGGCGATGTATGGTCGGCTCACGATCGGATGCAGTCAAGTTCGGTCTTCTTCGGTCTCGGGGGATCCCTTCGTTCCGCCAAGGAGTGAGATGGTCAGACCCTCCGGCTGGGCCCGCCGTGTGATCACGGCACTGGTGCTCTCCGCCGCCACCCTGACAGGGCAGGCTCAGCTCTCACCCCCCGCCGCGCACGCGGCACCACCGCTCACCACGCCCTGGACCGCCCAGGTGAGCCCGGACAACGCCCTGCCGGAGTATCCCCGGCCCCAGATGGTCCGCTCCGAGTGGCAGAACCTCAACGGCCTGTGGCAGTTCGCCGGCACCGGATCGATCGGCAGCCCGCCCGTCGGCCAGAACCTGGCCGAGCAGGTGCTGGTGCCGTATCCCATCGAGTCCGGCCTCTCGCGCGTCCAGCGCCACGAGGACCGCATGTGGTACCGCCGCACGTTCACCGTCCCCTCCACCTGGTCCGGGCGGCACGTACGGCTCAACTTCGGCGCGGTCAACTGGGAGGCGCGGGTCTGGGTCAACGGCACCGCCGTCGCGACCCACACCGGCGGCTACGACCCGTTCAGCGCCGACATCACCTCGGCCCTGCGCGCCGGTTCCAACGAGGTCATCGTCGGCGTGTACTCACCGGTCGACGCCACCGGCATCCCCATAGGCAAGCAGCGGCGCTCGCCGGGAGGCATCTTCTACACCGCGCACTCCGGCATCTGGCAGACCGTCTGGCTGGAGCCGGTCAACGCCGCCGCCGTCACCCGCCTGGACACCGTCCCCGACGTCGCGGCCGGGGTGCTCGACCTGGTCGTCCAGGGGGCGGGCGTCTCCGGGCAGGGCGTGCGGGCCGAGGCGCTCACCGGCGGGCAGGTGGTCGGCAGCGCGACCGGCGCGGTCGGCGCGCATCTGCGCGTCCCCGTCCCGAACGCCCGGCTGTGGTCGCCGGACGACCCGTTCCTGTACGACCTGCGGGTGACCCTCACCGGCACCGGCGGCGGGGACGCCGTCACCGGCTACTTCGGGATGCGGTCGGTCGGCAAGGCCATGGTCGGCGGCGTGCTGCGGCCGACCGTCAACGGCAGGTTCCTGTTCCAGATGGGCACCCTCGACCAGGGCTACTGGCCGGACGGCATCTCCACCGCGCCCACCGACGAGGCCCTGCGCTTCGACCTCGAACAGCAGAAGGCGCTCGGCTTCAACCTCGTGCGCAAGCACGTGAAGGTCGAGCCGGCCCGCTGGTACTACTGGGCGGACAGGCTGGGCCTGCTGGTATGGCAGGACATGCCCTCGATGCGCACCGGGGTCTCCCCCTCCACCAGCGACCGCGCGAACTTCGAGAGCGAGTTGCACCGCGTGGTCGACAGCCTGCGCGGCATCACCTCGATCGTGCAGTGGATCCCGTTCAACGAGGGCTGGGGCGAGTACGACCCGGCCCGCATCGCCGACCTGGTCAAGAGCTGGGACCCCACCCGGCTGGTCACCAACAACTCCGGCTCCAACTGCTGCGGCTTCGACGGCGGCAACGGGGACGTCATCGACGACCACATCTACGTCGGCCCGGGCGCCCCGCACCGGCCCACCGCCGACCGGGTCGCCGTGCTCGGCGAGTTCGGCGGCCTCGGCCTGCGCAGCCCCGGCCATGAGTGGCCAGGTACGGGCTTCGCGTACGAGATGACGCCGGACGCCACGACGCTCACCAACCGGTACGTGCAGATCAACGAGCAGCTCAAACCGCTGATCATGAGTGGAGGGCTGTCGGCCTCCATCTACACCCAGCCCACCGACGTGGAGAACGAGGTCAACGGCATCTGGACCTACGACCGCAAGGTGCGCAAGATGGACGCCGACCGGGTCCGGGCGGTCAACCGCTCGGTGATCGAGTCGGCCGGCGGGCTTCCCGTCGACGGGCTGGTCTCGCTGCGGGTGACCACCCCCGGCTACACCGACCGCTACCTGCGCCACAGCGCGTCGCTCGCCCGTATCGACGTGGTCACCTCGACCAGCCCGGACACCCTCAAGCAGGACGCCACGTTCTACGTGCGGCGCGGGCTGGCCGACGGGAGCTGCTACTCCTTCGAGTCGCGCAACTTCCCCGGGCACTACCTGCGGCACCAGGACTTCCGGGTGCGCAAGGACCCAAGGGACGGCACCGCGCTGTTCGACCAGGACGCCACCTTCTGCCGGCGTGACGGCCGCACGGGCAACGGCGTGTCGTTCGAGTCGCTCAACCTTCCGGGGTACTTCCTGCGCCACTACGCCGAGGGGGTCTACATCGCGCGCAGCGGGGGCCCGAACCCCTGGGACGGATTCGCGTCCTTCGCCGACGACGCGACCTGGCAGGTGGCCGCCCCCTGGTGGCGCAGCGGCGCCGGGCTGACCGTCGGCTCGGCCCTGTCCCTGCGCGTGGCGACCCCGGGCTTCACCGACCGCTACCTGCGCCACAGCGCGTCGCTCGCCCGTACCGACGTGGTCACCTCGACCAGCCCGGACACCCTCAAGCAGGACGCCACGTTCTACGTGCGGCGCGGGCTGGCCGACGGGAGCTGCTACTCCTTCGAGTCGCGCAACTTCCCCGGGCACTACCTGCGGCACCAGGACTTCCGGGTGCGCAAGGACCCAAGGGACGGCACCGCGCTGTTCGACCAGGACGCCACCTTCTGCGCCCAGCCGCCCCGTTTCGGGTCCTCCGGGGTCGGCCTCTCCGCCTCCAACATCACCGGCGACATCCGGCACTACGCGGAGGAGGTGTACGTCGCCTCCTCCGGCGGTTCGCACGCCTTCGACGCCTCCTCGCACTACGACGAGGACACGACCTGGGTCATCGCGCCTCCCTGGGCTCCCTGACGCCCCGGCGGCGGCGCCCGTCCTCGGTGCGCCGCCGCACCGGTCGTTCCTCCCGTATGTGGCCCCGGTAGGACATCAGCACGCCGATCAGCGGCACGGTGACCCTCACCGCGACGTGGAAGCGCGGCGGCCTTCGGTCGCGGTCGCCGTCCTCCACCCACGCGTGCGCGAAGACGCGGGGCGCGAACCTCTCGGGCAGCGGGATCTCCCGCCCGCCCACCCGCAGCACGGCGCCCACCTGCACGACGTTCACCTCGTCCGGGCCCGCCACGGTACGCGTGCGGATCTCCAGCGGTCCGTGCCGCTCCCATCCGCGCTCTCCGGCGCGGCTCTGGACGCTGACCAGCCTCCGCGCGCCGATCTCGCGCTCCCACCTCTCGGTGATCCGCGCCTCCCCCGTCTCCGGATCCGCTCCGGGAGAGCGGTGAACGGTCACCCGCGCCGGCACCGCGGTGCACGTACGGGGGAACCCGAGCACGGCGCACGCCAGCCTGCCGAACACCCCCGGGCCACGCCGGACCTCCAGCACGCCCGTGCCACCGACCGTCTCATCCCCCAGATGAAACCGGCACATCCACGCGTACGCCTCATCCCCCACATCCACCCCTCCTCCGTGCTGGTGAACGGCCTTCGCGAGCCGTATCTTCTCGCGGCGACCCGGATCTGACGCTTCCCGCGGCGACCGCCCATGATCAATTCATGGACGATCGATTGACTACACAGAGTGACGATCGGGGAAAAGGTGGGGGTGCGGGCTCCGGCGGGCGGGGGCCGCCCGTCGACAGGAAGGTTCCATCCCCATGGCTTGCACGAAGCGGGCGTTCAGGCGCTCTGTGCTGACGCTGACCTCGGCCGTCACGACCGCCGCCGTCCTTGGGGTGTGTCCGCCGGTCGCGCGCGCAGACACGGCCGCCCCCGAGGAGCGGCAGCTCATCAACCGGATGGACGGCAGCCGCCTGGCCCTGCTGTCCGACGGCACGGGCGAGGGGGCGCCGGCGATCACGCTACGGGCCCCGTCCTGGCAGTACAAGACCGTGAAGTGGACCAACACCTACAAGCCCGACGGCAGCATGGTCATCAGGAACGTCGCCGCGGCCAAGTGCCTCCAGCCCGCCACGGCCGGCCCGAAGGCCGGGGACGGCCTGGTGGTCAAGACGTGCGACGGCTCGGCGGCGCAGGACTGGACCTACCGGTGGGAGCAGACCGACGGCAACACCGGCGTGACCGCCTGGTTCAGCCTCCGCCCCAAGGCGAACCCGGCGCTGGCGATCACCCTCCAGACCTACCAGGGCTCGGGCAGCTGGGACTCCCTCTACCTCGACCGCGACCAGAACAGCACCGACCGCCTGTGGCGCTTCCTCCGGGACGGCGCCACCTGGTGAACGAGGCCCACGCGCTCAACCCGGGCGCGTTCCCGCCTCCTGCGGCGGGCTCAGAAGCGGTACTGGAGGATGCGGCCGACCTTGCGCAGGAAGTAGAAGCGGTCCATGACTGCCAGGGCGGCGCGGTAGCCCGGAGGGAATCGGGCCACCTCGGGGACGTCGGAGAAGAAGAGCTCTGAGGCGAGGTGGAGGCCGGTGACGGCGGCGGTCAGGTCGGCCGGGTCGTCGAGGCCCCAGCGGAGGGTGGCGCCGGTGGCCCTGATCTGCGGTTGGAAGCGGCTCAGCTTGACCGCCAGGCTGCTCAGCGCGTCGAACACGATGTCCCCTGCGGGGAACCGCTCGGTGATACGGCGCAGCAGAGCGTGGACCTCCTCGGTGGTGAGGTACATCATCAGGCCCTCGGCGACGACGAGCACCGGGCCGTCGGCCGGCACCTGTTCCAGCCATCCGGGGTCGGTGGCCGGCTGCCCGACCATCGTGTAGCCGGGCCGGGGCGGGAAGAGACGCTCACGTAGCGTGATGATGTCCGGGTAGTCGACGTCGAACCAGCGGACGGACTCGGGCGGGTCGAGGCGGTAGACGCGGGTGTCGAGGCCGCAGGCCAGGTGGATCACCGTGGCGCCGGGCGCGCGGGCGAGGTGGTCGGCGGTGAGGGCGTCGAAGGTCTTGACGCGGATGGCCACGCTCAGCGCGTCGGTGGGGCGCATCTTGAGCTTCGAGAAGTCGTAGTCGATGCGCTCGACGGCCTGCTCGGCGAGCGGGTCGCGCAGGACGGGATTCTCGGTGCGGCTGTGCACGGCCCTGCCGTACAGGGTGGCGAGGAGGGTCTCCTTCTCCTTGGTGAAATGGACCTTCTCGTTCCCCATCCCTCCAATGTAGACCTGAGGCTCCCGAGCCCCGGAGGGGTCGGGACCGTGCCCGGCCACTGGCCGGCCGGGGCCGGCCCGGGGCTTGGCCGAGCCCGCTGATCGTGGCGGCGTGTGAACGGTGGGCGTGGCCACTTGTGAGCGGTGGGCGTGGCCGCATGTGGCCGGTGGCCGTGCTGTGGCCGTGTCTTTACACGTCCACGGGCGCGACTGTACGCTGTCTTTTGATTACCCACAGTGATCAGGAGGTGAGTCACATGCCGGATGACGGCACCGAGCGAGTGCCCGATCCACGAGTGGCGTTCACGAACGTCACGGCGGCCGACACGGGCGAGGTCAGCGAGAGCCCGGGGATGGTCGACCGGGCCGTCGTGGTGGCGGGCGAAGGCGAGCATCTGCCACCGCACTCGGAGCAGGCGATCGACAGCAGGCCGCTCTCCCAGCGGTTCATCGAGCCGGAGGAGTAGTCGACCATGGAGTTGCACTTCCGTAACCGCTACACCTCGAAGGTGTGGGTGGCGATCATGTTCTACAGCCCCGACACCTGCCGTGACTACGGCCAGTGGGGCACCCGTGGCTGGTGGGCGATCGATCCGGGTGGAGAGGCGCACGTCCTCAACACCGGCAACCGCTACGCCGCCTACTACGCCGAGGCCGCCAACGGCGCGGTCTGGACCGGCCCCTACGGCCCGATCTACGTCTACCAGAACGCCTTCGACTCCTGCCTTGGCATCGGCAGCACCGCGGCCAGGAGCGTCGGCACCCGCCTGGTCGACATGAACGGCTACTCCGTCTACTACGTGAACCTCACCCCCTGACGTCTACTACGTGAAGCCCACCCCCTGCCGGGGTGCGTCCACGAGCGGCCCCGGACACCGTGCCGTCGGGGCCCGCCCGCACCCGTTCGCCGCGCAGGCCAGGCCCGTACGCGGTCGCGGCGCAGGCCACGCCCGTACGCGACCGGCCGGGGTCAGTGGAGCTTCGGGTCCAGGGGCCGTACGCGGGCGGCCGGGTCAGCGGAGCTTGGGGTCCAGGGCGTCACGGACGACGTCGCCGAGCAGGAGGAAACTCAGGACCGTGGCGGTGAGGAACATCGCGGGGAAGACCAGCAGGTGCGGGTACTCCGCGAAGAACACCTGGGCCACGTTGAGCTGGAGCCCCCACGACACGTCGGGATACTGCAACCCCACGCCGAGGTAGTCGAGCGTGGCCTCCCCCGAGATGACGTTGCCGACGTTCAGCATCGCGACCACGAAGACCGGGGCGATGGCGTTCGGCAGGATGTGCTTGATCATGATCCGCCGGTCGCCGGCGCCCAGCGCCCTCGCGGCCTGCACGTAGTCGGTGTCCCTGATCGCGATCACCTGGCCGCGCATCAGCCGGGTCATGGTGGTCCAGCCGAGCAGGACCAGGACGATCGTCATCGCCCAGATCCCGTGCCCGGGGAAGGCGACCAGCACGACCGTGGCCCCGAGGACGAACGGAATGCCGAAGAACACGTCCGTCACCCGGGAGATGACCGCGTCCAGCACACCGCCGTAGTAGCCGCCGAGCAGGCCGAGCAGGACGGCGATGAGCAGGGCGAACACCGTCACCGCGACACCGATCATCACCGACGCGCGGGTGCCGTGCACGATCTGCGACCAGTAGTCGCATCCCTGGAGGTCGTACCCGAAGATCGCGCCGCCGCCCGGCCCCTTCTTGGACATGCGCAGGTCGCAGTGCTCGTTCGGGCCGAGCCTGGCGAACAGCGAGGGGAACGCGGCCATCGCGCAGGCGACGACCAGGATGACCATCGAGAGCCAGAAGAGGACCCGTCCGCGCAGTTCGAGCCACGCGTCGTACCACAGCGAGCCCCGGATGTTCCGCTGAGGCTTCGGGCCGGAGGCCGCCTCGGCGGAGGCCTTCAGATCAACCACGGCGGATCCTCGGATCGAGCACGCCGTACAGCAGGTCGACGAGCAGGTTGGCCACGATGAAGATCATCACCAGGAGGGTGGTGACGCCGACGACGACCGGGCCCTCCTGGAGCTGGATCGACTGGAAGACCTGCTGGCCGATGCCGGGCAGGTTGAAGATGCCCTCGGTGACCACGGCGCCCGCCATGAGGTTGCCGAAGTCGACGCCGAGGTAGGTGACGACGGGGATCAGCGAGTTGCGCAGGGTGTGCCTGCCGATGATGCGGGACCGCCGCAGGCCCTTCGCGGCGGCCGTGCGGACGTAGTCCGCCCGGAGGTTCTCCACCACGCTGGTGCGGGTCAGCCGGGCGACGTACGCGAGCCCGAACGAGCCGAGGACCATGCCCGGCAACAGGTAGCTCGTCGGCCACCCCTCGTCGGTGCCGGCGGTCGGGAAGAGGCCGAGGTCGAGCCCGAGCACGATCTGGGCGGTGTACCCGACGACGAAGACCGGGACGGCGATCACGAACGTCGTCCCGGCCAGCACCGCCGTGTCGGCGAGCCTGCCCCGGCGCAGCCCCGCGATCACGCCGAGGCCGATGCCCACGACCAGCTCGAAGACCCACGCGGTGAGCGCGAGCTGGGCGGTCACCGCCCAGCGGTCCTGGAGCAGCTCGCTGACCTGCTGCCCGGTGAAGGTCTCCCCCAGGTCGCCGCGCAGGAAGACCCCCGCCATGTACAGGCCGTACTGCACGATCAGCGGGTCGTTCAGGTGGTAGTGCTCGCGCAGCGTCTGGAGCACGGCCTCCGGAAGCGGTTTGTCGCCGGCGAGTGCCAGAATCGGATCGCCCGGCAGGGAGAACACCATGGCGTAGATCAGGAAGGTGGTCGCCACGAATACCGGAACGGCCTGGAGCAGGCGGTGGACGGCGTACCTCACGGCCGTGCGCCCGCCTCACCGCTGCGGGCCGGCGAGCCCTCGCGAGCTTCGCGGCCGGTGGTCGCACGGGGGGACCCCGGCTGGCCGGGGGCCGTGCGCGGAGTCCCCATCGCGCGCATCCTTACTTGACCGTGATGGTGTCGAGGTTGGGGCTGTACGGGTCGATCTGTACGCCGGTGATCTTGTTGGAGTAGCCGGCCTGATCCTGCCAGTTCCACAGCGGGATCATCGGCATTTCGGCGAGGGCCACGTCCTCGGCCTGCTGGTAGAGCGGGATGCTCGCTTCCATGGTGGACGCCGAGTTGGCCTTGGCGATCAGGTCGTTGAACTGCTTGTTGTCCCAGCCCATGCGGTTGCCGGCGCCCCACATCGACTCGAGGTAGTTCTGGGGGCTCGGGTAGTCCATGACCCAGTTGTTGCGGTAAGGACCGTCTTCCTTCTTCTCGCGCAGCGTCGAGAGGTAGTCGGCGGCGGGGATCTTGCGGAACTGGATGTCGGTGATCCCGAGGTTCTCCTTGAGCTGGTTGGCCACGGCCTGCATCCACTGCTCGTAGCTCGGGTCGGCGTTGGAGAAGTAGAGGTTCAGCGTGCCCTTGAGCCCGCCCGCCTTGTCGTACAGCGCCTTGGCCTTGGCCTTGTCGTACACGCAGGCCTCACCGCACGCGCCCTCGCGGTATCCCGGCACCAGTGGCGCGAGCAGCGACGACATCGGCTTGAAGGTGCCGTTGTAGACGGCGTCGACGATGCCCTGCCTGTCGATCGACATCGAGATCGCCTTGCGCAGGTCGGCGTTCTGGAACCGCTTGTCGAACACCGGGAAGCCGAGGTAGTCCATGGTGCCGCTGGCCGTCGGCACGAACCGGTCGCCGAGGAGCTTCTTGGCCTCGGTCGCGCTCGCCGGCGGGATGGTCTGCAGCAGGTCGACCTTGTTGGCCCGCAGGTCGGTGTACGCCGTGTCGCGGCTGGCGTAGATCTTGAACAGGACCGCGTCGGACTTGGCCGGGCGAGGTCCCGCGTAACCCGCGAACTTCTTCACCTTGATCTGCTGGTTGTGCGCCCAGTCGCCGTCGAGGGCGAAGGGGCCGTTGCCGATCGGCTTCTGGTCGTAGGCCTTGAGGTCGGTGAAGGCCGCCTTCGGCATCGGCGCGAACCCCGTGTAGGCCAGCGTGATCGGGAACTGGCTGAACGGCGCCGTCAGGTGCACTTCGAGGGTGCCGGGGTCGACGACCTTCAGGCCGCTCAGCTTCTCGGCGGTGGGCTTGGCGCCCTCGGCCTCGGGGTTGAGCTTGTCGTAGCCCTCGATGTTGGCGAAGTAGTAGTTGTTGGTCCACGCGTTCGGGCCGTAGGCGGCGGCGTTCCACGCGTCGGCGAAGCTCTCGGCGGTGACGGGCTCGCCGTTGTGGAACTTCTGTCCTGGCTTGATCTTGATGGTCCAGGTCTTCTGGTCGTCGCTCGTCACCGACTCGGCGGCCCGCATCTGCGTCTGGCCCTTGGAGTCGATCACGACGAGCGTGTCGAACAGCGCCTGCAGCACCGTGATCGAGTAGCTGCTGGAGGTGTTGCCCGGCGTCAGGTGATCGGGCTCGTTGAGCGCGACGGAGAACTGGCCGGCCCCCTGTTTGCCCTGGTCACCGCTGGATTCCCCGCTGGAACCCCCGCAGGCGCTCATCGTGAGCGCCGCCGCGAGGAGGACGGCGGCACCTCGCGCCTTCTTCAGGACCGTCACTGTTCCTCTGCCTCTCCGTCGCTCCGGCGTGATGCCGGAGAGGCTAAATAGCGTGGCAAGTGTCTGCATCGGCAAATTTACGTATTCCCGGGAAAGATCTGTGTCGGGCAAGCTGAGAGTGGAGGACCGATGGATCAGATCACCCTGAGCGCACGCCACCTCCACGCGTTCACGGAAGTAGGGTTCCAGGTGGCCGGCGGTTCGGGGGCCCACGGCGCGATGACGGCGCTGCGGAAGATCATCCCGGTGGAGGCGTACGAGTTCGTCGCGTTCGACCCGGCGACCGGATGCCACCGCAGCCTGGTGTCATCGGGATACGCCAGAGTCGACGAGGACGCCGCCGAGGAGTACGCCCGCCTCGCCCCCTACCGGCGCGCCATGGCCTCGCGCGTCCCGCTGCCCATGGGCTGCCCCGGCACCGAGCTCTACTACCGCAGGCACCTGGAGCCGTACGGCTGGCGCTCGGGGCTGACCGCGCCGCTGTTCGTCACCGAGGGGCGCTACACCGGCCTGCTGCACGTCAACTCCCGCGAGGCCCTCCCGCCCGAGACCACCACGGTGATCCGCGCGGTCTCCAGCGCCCTCGCCCACGTCACCGACCTGACCCGCTGCGTGATCGACCCGCTCGGGCTGCCGCCGGGCTTCCACGCGATGGCCTTCGAGCGTGGCGGGCGGCGCCGCGCGGTGGCCGGGTGGCCCACCTCCGAGGCGATCGAGCGGGAGCCCGCCATGGCCGAGCTGGCCAGGGACTTCATCGACTCGCGCGAGCTGTCGCGGCGCGGGCTGTGGCTCGACTCCTCCGGCCAGTGGCGGGAGGTGCGCGTCCACCGCGCGGGGGTGGGCTTCCACGGCGCCATCCAGGGCGCGGTGATCGCCGAACGGCCGTGCGCACTGCCGTACGAGCTGACCGCCAGGGAGATCGAGGTGCTCACGCGGGTCGCCCTGGGCGACTCCAACCCGCAGATCGCGGCGGTGCTGGTGCTGAGCGTCCGCACGGTGACCACCCACCTGGAGCACATCTTCGCCAAGCTGGGCTGCGACAGCCGTACGCGCCTGACCACCAAGGTCCTGGCCGAGGGCCTCTGCCGCCTCGACCTCTCCTGATCGCCGCGGTCACCCCCAGGGAGCTCACCGGGCGACGCGCAGGGCTCCCTGGGGGGTGACGGGCGAGGGGTTCAGCAGGTCGACGTGCATCTCGAACCACACGTTGTTGGTCCCGGCCTCACGGATGAAGCCCCAGCGGTGGGCGAGCGCCTCCAGCAGGAGCAGGCCCCGCCCCCCGGTGTCGAGCGGGGAGGAGGGGCGCCATCCGAAAGGGGGGTCCAGGGAGCCAGCGTCCTGGCAGGCGATGCGCACCCATTCGGCCGCGTAGGACACGCTGAGCGTGAACGTCCCGCCGTCGCCCGAGTCGGAGTGCACCACCGCGTTGGTGGCGATCTCGCTGGTCAGAAGGACGCAGTCGTCGTGGAGCGGATGCCCTGTCCCGAGCGCGGAGGACACCAGCCGCCGGGCCCGTGCCACCGCGTCGGGATCGCCGGCGAGGTGCAGGACGCGATCACTGTCGGAATCCGCCCTGCCGTACCCTGATGAAGTCATGCGACCCCCCGGTTAGTGAGCTGCTCGCACCCTGTTAAGGACGCCGGGACCATCTTTAGAGATGTCGCCAAAAGGTAGGAACATGGTCCCCGCCGGGAAGGCCTATATGGCCTGTGTGGAGGGCTCCCCGGCTCCCGGGGGGTCAGACGTCAGGGCCGAGTGGTCCTCGTCGACGATGTCGGCGGCGGAGCGCACGATCTGCGGGTCGGCCGCCCCCACGATCTCATGGTCCTTGTTGGTGTACTCGAACTGGCTGAGGACGTGGCGCATGGCCTCGATGCGGCCGCGCTTCTTGTCGTTGCTCTTGATCACGGTCCAGGGGGCGTCCGCGGTGTCGGTGTTGAGGAACATGTCCTCCTTCGCCCGGGTGTACTCGTTCCACTTGTCCAGGGAGGCGAGATCCATCGGGGACAGCTTCCACTGACGGACGGGGTCGACCTGGCGGATGATGAACCGGGTGCGCTGCTCGCGGTGGGACACCGAGAACCACAGCTTGATCAAATGGATGCCGTCCCGGACCAGCATCTTCTCGAAGAGCGGCGTCTGGACCATGAACTCCTCGTACTCCCGCGGGGTGCAGAAGCCCATGACCCACTCGACCCCGGCCCGGTTGTACCAGGACCGGTCGAACATGGCGATCTCTCCGGCGGCGGGGAGGTGGGCGACGTACCGCTGGAAGTACCACTGCGTGCGCTCGCGCTCGCTCGGCTTCTCCAGGGCCACCACGCTCGCGCCCCGGGGGTTGAGGTGCTCCATGAACCGCTTGATCGTCCCGCCCTTGCCCGCGGCGTCGCGGCCCTCGAAGAGGATCACCAGGCGGCCTCCGGTGTCCTTGATCCAGTACTGCAGCTTCAGCAGTTCGATCTGCAGCAGCCGCTTGGTCTGCTCGTACTCGGAGCGCGACATCCGCTCGGTGTAGGGGTAGTGCTCCCGCCAGGTGTCCACCACGCGCCCGTCGGCGTACAGCAGGACCGGGTCGTCGTCGTCGCTGGAGTCGACCCAGAGGCCGGGAGTGCGGTCGAGCAGCTCACTTGATTCGGCGGCCTGAGGATAGAGGACTTCCGAGGGCTCCATATCGCCAGTTTTGCACACGTTTACGCCGGTCAGAAGCTCAGTGACATCGTGCGGTACCCGAGTCCGGCACCTCGCCGTCGGTGCCGGCGAACCGCCAGCCGTACCCGCCCTGGTGGAGCACCAGCCGCAGCACCCCGAAGTCGGTGTTGTCGCGGAACACGCTGCCCCGGACCGGCCGGCCGAAGGCGTAGTGGCTCGCCCCGCCGCTGCCGACCACGAAGGAGCGGATGCCGTCCTGAGCCGGCTCGCCGTCCGGCCGCAGCGGCTCGAACCGCTCGTAGACGTGCTCGTGCCCGGCGAGCACCACGTCGGCCCTCACCTCGTACAGGGCCTCCCAGAACGGGCCGACGCTCGCGTCTCCCCCGTGGGTCCTGCCGGAGGAGAACCTCGGGTGGTGCCAGTAGGCCAGCACGCACGGACGGCGGGTCGCCGCGAGGTCGGCCCTCAGCCAGGCGACCTGCGCGGAGCCGGGGCCGTGGTCGGCCATGGAGTCGAGCGAGACCAGGTGCCACTGTCCGAGGTCGAAGCTGTAGTAGCTCTTCCCCTCGGGCCGGGCGGCGGCCCCGAAGTAGCGGAAGTACCCCCGCGCGCCCGGAGTGACGTACTCGTGGTTGCCCGGCGCGGGCCTGGTCCTGTCCTTGAACCGTCCCCACGTGGCGTCGTAGTAGGAGCGGAAGTCCGAGAGCGCACCCGCGGGGTACTGCAGGTCCCCGAGCGCGAGGACGGCCGCCGGGTCCAGGCGCAGCACCAGGTCGGACGTGGCCCGCGCCCCGCACCAGCCCGACGTGCAGCGGGCGGAGATGTCCCCGGCCGCGACGACCACCGGATCGGCCGTCGCGCGCGATGGCGGCACGGCTACAGAAGGGGACGGCGCGGACGGGGACGCAGCGCGCCCGGCCGCCTCGGAGGACGGGGCGGGCGACGCCCCGCCGCACGCGGCGGCCAGGGCACACGCGGCCACGGCGGCGAGAACGCTGGACAGGGAACGACGTCGCATACAGCCCATCCTGCTGGGACCGGCGGACGCGGCGGGCCGTTTCGCGCCCGCGTCAACGAAGTAGTGGCGGCGGCAGGTCTCGATCGAAGTACATAGGAGGCGAAAATGGTTCCAGCGCGATGGCGCGGTGCGAGCATTGGACCGCAATGATCACGTGAGTTGACGCCTCCGTCTTTGACGTTCGGCAGAGGGAGCGGCCGGATGGGTCTGAAACTGGCGATCAGCAGGCATCGTGACCCTGATTGCACGCTGGTCGGGATCATCGGCGACCTCGACGCGACCACGTACTCCACCGCCAGGGACCAGCTGAGCGGCCTGCTCGCCGAGGGTCACGTCCGGATCGTCATGGACGTCACCGAGCTGGGGTTCTGCGACTCCGGCGGCATCTGGATCCTGCTCGAGATCCACCGCCGGGCGAAGCGGGACGGCGGGTGGGTGCGGCTCGCCGGCGTGAACGGCTTCCTCCAGCGCCTGTTCACGCTGACCCGGCTGGACGCCGCCTTCACCATCGACGCCGACGTCACCGCGTCGCTGGCCGCCGTGACCCTCCTGGAGGACCCGGGCGCGAAAGACTAGGGCTTCTCGGCGGCTGCCTTGATCCTCCGCAGGGTGCTGCGCATCCCCTCCACCATGAGGGCCTCGCGGTCCCTGCCGAGGAAGCCGAGGGCGAGCACCGCGCGCACCGGCCCGACCGGTGACCCGATGTGCTCGCGCCACTCGCACAGGACCGTGCCGTCGCCGTCGGGCATCAGGCGGTACCCCCAGCGCATCCGCGACAGCTCGACCTCGAAGGTGAACCGGCGGGGCCGCTCCCACTCGACCACCGTGCACGTGGTCGCCCAGCGGAACGGGCCTCGGCGGTTGTGCCCGCGAAACGAGGCGCCGACCCGTCCGCCCACGCCCGCGAGCCAGCGCCCGCCCGTGCTCTCAGGACTCCACTCACCGTAACGGGTGACGTCGGTGACCAGGTCCCAGACCTTCCTGGGAGGTGCGTCGATCTTCAGGCAGACCTCATCCATGCGGACTCCTCTCACCTCGATCGGGTCCCGGCATGGTGCCTTCAATCGAACCTAAGTCCCATTCCACACGCCGGACCGGGTGCTCCGCACGGTTTCGCGCGGTGCCGCGTCGGCGGCTTCGTCACGAGGCGCGCGCCGGCCCGCCGGGAAGCCGCTGAGCCGGAGGACCGCCCCGGTCCCGGCCGTGCCGGCGAGGATCGAGCCGACCACGTCGGACGGGTAGTGGACCCCGAGGTACATGCGCGCCATCGCCTGCGCGGCGACGAGGAGCACACCCGCGACGACGACCGGGATGAAGTAACGGGTGCCGTAGGTCAGAAAGGCCACGGCCACGGCGAGCGACATCGTCAGCGCCACGTGTCCGCTGGGGAAGCTGTCGTGGCCCAGCTCGGAGATGAGCTGGTAGGCGGCCGGCGGCCTCGGGCGGGCGATGAGCACCTTGAACACCGAGCTCACCGTCCAGCCCACGGCGATCAGCAGGGTTGTGAGCATCGCCGTGCGCGGGCGCCGGGCCAGCAGGAGCCCGGCCGCGAGCAGCCCGGCGATCGCCAGCCCCGCGGGCGGGCCGAAGCCGACGTTCAGCACCTGCGCCACCGCGGTCAGCCAGCCCGTGCGCGTGCTCCGCACCGCCTCGTCGAAGCGCAGGTCGGCGCTCGTCCAGCCGCTCGTCCTGGCGGCGGCGCCGAGAGCCCCGGCGAGCAGGAAGAGCACGATGGGAAGCCCCAGCGCGTCGAGCGTTCTTCTGGTCACAGGCGACGTTCCGATCTCTCACCGGAACACCCCGGGATGGGCCTGGCCGGTCGCGACCACGCTAGAAGCGGCCCGGTCAGCGGACGCTCAGGGCACGGTCAACCCGGTGCTTACCTTCCACCATCCGCGATCTAGGCGGTGGTGAGCAGGCGTACCGCCTCCAGCGCCAGGGCGAGCTCGACGATGTCACGTGGCCGGGACACGGATCGCCCGGTCAACTGCGTTCACCGGAACACTCCGGTGTGGCCGAGCGAGTGAATTCCGGGCTGCGGGTAGACGGCCAGGCCGTGCGGCCCCGCGTCCACCGGGATCTTCCGTACGAGGTGGCCGTCGTGGGTGTCGAACACGTACACGACGCTGTTGTAGCGCCCCGCGAGCCACAGGCGGCTGCCGTCGGCCGAGACGCCGCCCATGTCAGGCGAGCCGCCGCCGGGGATGCGCCAGGTCGCGATCGGCTTGTGCTTCGCGAACGAGACCACCGACACCGACCCCGCGCCCCGGTTGGAGACGTAGAGGTCCTTCGAGTCCCTGCTGACGTACAGCCCGTGGGCGCCGGCGCCGGTCCTGATGAAGCGCCGCACCTTGAAGCGCTCGGCGTCGATCAGCCAGACGCCGCCCTTGGCCATGTCGGCGACGTAGAACGTCTTGCCGTCCGGAGAGAGCTTCACGTCCTGGGGCATGCTGTGGTGCGCCGGCAGGTTGACGACCTCGCTGACCTTCCGCTCGGCCAGGTTCACGACCACCATGTGGCCGGAGAACTCGCAGCTGGCCAGGAAGATCGAACCGTCGACGGTGAAGTCCGCATGGTTGATGCCGCGGCACGGCATGTCCACCGACTCGCGCAGCTTGAAGGTCTTGGGGTCCCGGAAGTCCAGCCTGTTCAGCCGCTCCGCCATCACCAGCGCGGTGGTGCCGTCCGGGGTGAAGTACAGGTTGTAGGGGTCCTCGACCTCGATGGCCTTGCCCGGCTTCCCGGTCGCCGGATCGATCGGCGTGAGCGTGTTGCCGTCGTTGTTGTTCACCCACAGCGTCTTCAGGTCCCACGAGGGGACGACGTGCTGCGGGCGCCTGCCGACCCTGAAGTGCCGGATGACCCGGTAGGTCTTGGGGTCGATGACGCTGACCGTCCCGCTCTCGCTGTTGGGCACGTACACCAGGGAGGGGAAGCCGGCGACGACGGGGCTGAGCATGCCGGGCCGGTCGTTGGCGTAGACGTCCGGGACCACGGCCCGCTGGGCGCCGTGCGGCGACGGCGCCGCACCGGCCGGAGCCTCCGGCGGTGTGGACGGCAGCTCGGCGTCCCGCGGTTCGACGCCACCACCGGAACAGGCGGACACGATCAGCGCGAGGGCGGTCGCGGCGGCGAGCAGCCGGACGGCCCCCCGGGTGGTCCTTGTCATCCGCTCAGGGCCTGCCCCTCTGTCATCCCCCTCCGGCACGCGCCGGCTACGGCCACGCTAGGAGGGGGACGGTCAGGGAACACTCAAACCCACGTCTGCGGTGTGTTTACCTTTGCCAGGGCGGGGGCCCGCCCCGGGGGACACAACGCCCGAGGCGGGCCATGCTCGACGGGACCGCGCAGGGGCGACGCGCTTCTCGAACGACGCGGCCGCGCGCTCGGCGCCGCGCGGCACGACGGGGAAGGCGGCGTTGCCGGGATCCGCCTCCCGGCGACGATAATGAACTAAAGTTCACAAAGCGAACAGACGTCGCCCCGCGCGCTTGAGGCCGCCCGAAGGAGAGCGACACATGACCGAGGTGTACATCGTCGACGCCGTCCGCACCCCGTTCGGCAAGTACGGCGGCGCGCTGTCGAGCGTCCGCCCCGACGACCTGGCCGCCCACGTGCTCAAAGAGCTGACGAGCCGGACCCCGCAGCTCGACCCGGCCCGCGTCGACGACGTGGTCTTCGGCAACGCCAACGGCGCGGGCGAGGAGAACCGCGACGTCGCCCGCATGGCGGTTCTCCTGGCGGGGCTGCCCGTGACCGTCCCGGGCGCCACGGTGAACCGGCTGTGCGGATCGGGGCTGGAGGCCGTCATCCAGGCCGCCCGCGCCATCGCGGCCGGGGACGCCTCCATCGCGGTGGCGGGCGGCGTCGAGTCGATGTCCCGCGCACCGTGGGTGCTGCCCAAGCCCGAACGCGCCTTCCCCGCCGGCCCCCAGGAACTGCACTCGACCACCCTCGGCTGGCGCATGGTCAACCCGCGCATGCCGGCCGAGTGGACCGTCGCCCTCGGCGAGGGCGCCGAGCTGATCGCCGACAAGTATGGGATCACCCGCGAACGGCAGGACGCGTTCGCCCTGGCCAGCCACGAGAAGGCGGCCCGCGCCTGGAAGGAGGGCGCGTACGACGGCGAGATCGTCCCGGTCGAGGGCACCACTGCGCCGCGTGACGAGGCCATCCGTGACGACACCTCGATGGAGTCCCTGGCCAGGCTCAAGCCCGCCTTCCGCGCGGACGGCGGCACCGTCACCGCGGGCAACTCCTCGCCGCTCAACGACGGCGCGGCGGCCCTGCTGCTATGCGACGAGGACGGGTTGCGGGCCCTCGGCCGCGATCCGCTCGCCCGGATCCGCGCCTCGGCCGTCACCGGCACAGAGCCGCAGTACTACGGGCTCGGCCCGGTCGAGGCGGTGGGCCGGGCGCTGGCCCGTGCCGGGAAGGGCATGAGCGATCTGACCGTCTTCGAGCTCAACGAGGCCTTCGCCGCGCAGTCGCTGGGATGCCTGGCCGCGTGGCCCGAGCTCGACCCGGCGATCGTCAACCCGCGCGGCGGCGCCATCGCCATCGGCCACCCGCTCGGCGCCTCCGGAGCGCGCCTGGCCGGCGCGGTCGCCCACCAGCTCGCCGCCGCCGGGTCCGGCACCGGTGTGGCGGCTCTCTGTATCGGCGTCGGGCAGGGCCTCGCCCTCGTCCTCGAAAGGTAACCGGCACCATGACCACCACTCCCCCTGCGCCGCCCGCGCAAGAGGTCATCAGCGCGGAGATCGCCCAGGCGCACCAGGCCTACGCCAAGGCGGTCCAAGGCGGCGAGGCGCCGCGGACCCACCCCGACCGCGCCTACCCGCCCTACCGCAGCACCGTGCTGCGCCATCCGACGCGGCCGCCGATCGCCGTGCCCGACCCCGACGCCGTCGAGCTGAGCGGGCCGGTCTTCGGCGTCACCGACGTCACCGACCTCGACTCCGACCTCACCCGGCGGCACACCGGGGAGCCCCTGGGCGAGCGGATCCGGGTCACCGGGCGGGTGCTCGACCGCGACGGGCGTCCCGTACGCGGCCAGCTGGTCGAGATCTGGCAGGCCAACGCCTCGGGCCGGTACGCCCACCAGCGCGACCAGCATCCGGCGCCGCTCGACCCCAACTTCACCGGCGTCGGGCGCTGCCTGACCGACGACCAGGGCGCGTACGCGTTCACCACGATCAAGCCGGGGGCCTATCCGTGGCGCAACCACGACAACGCCTGGCGGCCCGCGCACATCCACTTCTCGCTCTTCGGCACCGCGTTCACCCAGCGGCTGGTCACGCAGATGTACTTCCCCGGCGATCCGCTGTTCGCGTTCGATCCCATCATGCAGTCGGTCACCGACGACGCGGCCAGAAGCCGGCTCGTCGCGGCCTACGACCACGACCTGTCCACCCCGGAGTGGTCGCTCGGGTACCGCTGGGACATCATCCTGTCCGGCCCCGCCGCCACCTGGATCGAGGAGGGCCGATGACCTCCCAGCCGCGAAGCCCGGAGCATGAGGGGCTGGACGACCCGCTGCCCACGCCGTCCCAGACCGTCGGCCCCTTCTACGGGTACGCCCTGCCGTTCGCGGGAGGTGGCGACGTCGCCCCCACCGGGCACCCCGGTGCCATCACCGTCCACGGCCGGGTCTACGACGGCGCCGGGCAGCCCATCCCGGACGCCATGCTGGAGTTCTGGCAGCCCGGCCCCGACGGCTCGCGGGCCGGGGCCCCCGGGTCACTGCGCCGCGACCAGTTCAACGGCGCGATCATCGGCCGCACCGGGCTGGAATTCACGGGCTTCGGCCGCGTCGCCACCGACGCCGACGGACACTACGCGGTGCGCACCCTGCCGCCGGGCGGCGCGCCGTACATCTCGGTGTGCGTGTTCGCCCGCGGCCTGCTGCACCACCTGTACACCCGTGTCTACCTGCCCGAGCTGACCGACCCGGCGACCGAGCCGCTCCTGGCGTCCCTGCCACCCGGCCGACGGGCCACCCTGCTCGCGACCCCCGAGCGCGACGGGATCCACCGTTTCGACATCCGCCTGCAGCACGACGGGATCCACGAGGAAACGGTCTTCCTCGCCTTCGACTGACGAACCCCGCACGCCCAGGTGCCGTCGAGGCTCTGGACGCGCGACGGCGCCGCGGCCGCGCCGGCCGCGTACGCGAAGAGCAGGCCGGTCACCATCGTGACGGCCAGGGCGACGCGCAGGAGAGGACGGGGGTCGGATCACGGACATGGCCGGCCTCTCGCCGGGACGGGAGTGGAGTGGAACGCGCTGCGATAATAAATGCCGCTATAACCACTATAGGTCGTATTTGTACGGGATTCATCGGCTTTGTACGGGATTCATCGGCCGGCTTGGCGGCCCTCCAAGCGCCGCGCCGAACGGCCGAACCCCTACGACACCGCCCCCTGCCCGGCGAACCGCACGGACGATATTCGCGACGGCCCCCCGGTGATCAGGTGATCCGCCAGGCGCGACAACCCCAGTCGACCCCTATTCGGGTTGAAACCTGATTGGCCGAACGGGATCATCAATAGAGTTGAATCCCTATTGATGACTCCGTCATCGCGGGAACATGAGCACGGCATTCTCTGTCAGCGACGAGCGGCAGGCAAGAAAACGCCGCGAAGGAGTTCCCTTATGCATGTGAATGTCTCGCCCGTCACGATTTCGAGCCTCCGTGCCGCCCTCAACGGCAGGGTGATCGAGCCGAATGACGACGGGTACGACCAGGCACGCGCTGTCTACTACGGCGGGTTCGACCGCCGGCCGGCGGCCATCGTGCGGGCCGCCGACGCCGCCGACGTCGCGCATGTGATCAAGTTCGCCCGCGAGACCGGCGTCGAACTGGCCGTCCGCGGCGGCGGCCACAGCAACGCCGGCCACAGCGTCTCCGAGGGCGGCATCGTGCTCGACCTCCGAGACCTGTGCGAGTTCGACATCGACGTCGAAGGACGCACCGCGTGGGCCGGAGGCGGGCTGACCGCGGGCGCGTACACCACCGCGGCGGGCGAGCACGGCCTCGCGACCGGCTTCGGCGACACCGGCTCCGTGGGGATCGGAGGCATCACGCTCGGAGGCGGCATCGGGTTCCTCGTCCGCAAGCATGGCCTCGCCATCGACAACCTGCTGGCCGCCGAGGTCGTGACCGCCGACGGCGAGCTGCTCCACGTGGACGAGCAGAACCACCCCGACCTGTTCTGGGCGATCCGCGGCGGCGGCGGCAACTTCGGTGTCGCCACCCGTCTGCGGTTCAAGCTGCATCCGGTGGACTCGATCGTGGGCGGCATGCTGTGCCTGCCCGCGACGCCCGAGGTCATCGCCGGGTTCATCGCCGTGGCGGAGGCCGCGCCGGAGGAGCTCTCGACGATCGCCAACGTCATGCCCGCGCCCCCGATGCCGTTCCTGCCGGCCGAGCAGCACGGTCAGCTGATCCTGCTGGCCCTCATGGCCTACGCCGGCGACAACGAGGCCGGCAACCAGGTCATCGACCGGTTCCGCGCGCTGGCCACACCGCTCGCCGACATGATCCAGCCCATGCCCTACTCGGCCATGTTCCCGCCGGAAGAGGGCGCCGAGGAGGCGACCGCGGTCGCGCGGACGATGTTCATCGACACCGTCGACCAAGCCACGGCCGAGACGATGGTCGAGTACCTCGAGTCCTCTGACGCGTCGATGCGCGCCGTGCAGCTCAGGGTGCTCGGCGGGGCGATGACCCGCGTGCCGGTCGACGCCACCGCGTTCGCGCACCGCCACAGCAAGATCATGGTCAACGTCGCGGCGTTCTACGAGGGCCCCGACGAGCAGGCCGTCCGCGAGGCCTGGGTCGTCGAGTTCTCGCAGGCCCTCCTGCAGAGCGACACGGGAGCGTACGTCAACTTCCTGCAGGACGAGAGCGTTGACCGGGTTCGTGCCGCCTACCCGGGCTCGACCTGGAACCGGCTCAGGGAGATCAAGGCCGAGTACGACCCGACCAACCTGTTCCGGCTCAACCAGAACATCCCGCCTGCGAACGGGTGACCTCACGCGTCGCCATGGCGGCGGCGACAAACGGCTTCACCCAGGTGGCCGCCGCCCGGACGTCCCGACCGGCTCGCGCGAGTGTTCGCGGTCGAGCAGGAGGGGCGGCCGGGCGGCGCTCACCGCGTCCGCCGGGGTGAAGGCCACGCGGCGCGCGTCAGGCGTGCCGACGAGCTCCATGGTGGCGGCACGCGAGCACGGCATAGCAGCCCGACGGCCCGCGGTGCCGGCCGCGCACGGCGGTCCCTGAGCAACTGCCCCTTGCGCCGCTCCAGGTCGGACCGGAATGACCCGTTCGACGTCGGCGGTTGGTCGCGGATACCAGGGCGTGGAATCGGCCGGAGCCTGCCCACCGGGCCGGCCGCCGAAGGCGCGCGTAGCGCGGTCATGCCCGCGCGACGCCCTGGAGACGAACCCGGCCGGCTCCTTTCTGCTCACCAAGCACGTGGCCCCGGTCATGATCCGGGCTCGACCGACACCCCGGGGATGCGCGCCTGCGTCGGGGATGAGTATCGCCACAGTGGCGTCAGCCTACCCCGTGCGCGGATCGGCCGGCCCGACGACATCCTCGCGCTCATCGTCTTGCTGTGCGGTGACGCAGCCCGGCACATCTCCGGCACCCTCATCCCGGCCCGCCGGTCACGGGTAGCCGATCGGGGTTTCACCGTGCGCCTCCCGCGGTCCGGCGTTCACGGCCGTCCTGACGTGTTGTCACAGGTGGCGTCGGGCCGGGCCAGAAAGCCATTTCCCGACCGTTGACGTGACCGTAGCACCTATGTAACATTTGGCCAGCACTACGCAAGAAATTTGCAAACTACTGTTACTTTTTTCGCTGTTCCTCGCAACTTCCGGGATGCACTGCGTCCGTGCACCTGCCCCATACGTGTGCGGTGAAGACGCATGCCTGCAAGCCCCCGAACTTGTCGTGCTGACGAGAGATAGAGGAACGCGAATGAGAAAGCTGTACGGACCGTTACGGCGACTGGCGGCGACCGCGGTCGCCCCCGGCCAGCGGGTCGAGGGGGCGGGCCGATCCGAAGAGCACACAACTGAACTCCACTCAACCAGAAAAAAAACTAGTA
>NZ_JBFBIK010000069.1:0-40316 GCF_040685555.1 Sphaerisporangium sp. NPDC088356 | reverse complement strand
GAGTGGCGCCGGAGCGATGGGCGCCTGGGCGGCGGTCGCGCCCGCTTGGGCGCCTGCCGTCGCGGGGCCCTTGACGGGGCCCGCCGTCCCGGCCGAGCCTGCGGCTGTCGCCACCTCGGCCGGGACCGTTGCCGCCAGTGCCGTCTCGACCGGTCCGGTCCGGGCATTGGCTGGTTCTGCTGTGCCACTGATGGCGTCGGCCGTTCCATCCGGCCCCGCGAGGGCCTGTGCCGGTCCGGCCGTCCCGTTGAGGGCGGCGGCGGCGATGACGGCCGCGACTGCGCCACGAAAAGCGCGGTTACTGTCCAAGGCGGTCCTATTCATCGGGTCGCGTGCGGAAGGCGGCCGCACGCGGGCGGCCACCTCCGTCGCCCGCCCGTGGCTCGGGCGTGCGACGTCCGCGTGGCCGTTCCGATTCGGTTGAAGACACTGGTGTCCCCGGAAGGCGCCGCGACGTGTTCTAGGGCGGTTTCTAGTAGTCGATCCGGCCGTCGCCCGCCATTCGCGACACACCTGGGACAGTTGTTTGCCATCATCGCGGTACATCTCTGCCGTATCGCGGGGGCTCGTTGGCCCGCGTCGTGCCCGACATGATCACCACGTGATCCAGAAATGCCGGGGGATTGAGGTTTGGCGCGGTACCGCCCGTGGACACGGGACCGATGCGATCCGGCGCCCGGCGAGCCGCGCACACCTGGTGTGTCTGACTAGGGTGGATTCATGAGTCTTCGAGATATTTCGGTGCGCACGCTGGACGACGCGCCGACCACGCTTGGGCAGCTCGTCGGCGACAAGGCCACCCTGGTGGTCAACGTGGCGTCGAAGTGCGGGCTGACCCCGCAGTACGCAGGCCTGGTGCGGCTCCAGGAACGGTTCGCCGACCGGGGCTTCACAGTCGTCGGCGTGCCCTGCAACCAGTTCGCCGGCCAGGAGCCGGGGTCGGCCGAGCAGATCCAGGAGTTCTGCGTCACGACCTACGGCGTGGACTTCCCCCTGCTGGAGAAGCTCGACGTCAACGGCGAGGGCCGTCACCCCCTCTACACCTCGCTGGTCGCGGTCCCCGACGCCTCGGGCGACGCGGGCGACGTCCAGTGGAACTTCGAGAAGTTCCTGCTCGACCGGGAGGGGAACGTCGTGGCGCGCTTCCGTCCCCGCACCGACCCCGAGGACGCGGCCGTCGTCGAGGCCATCGAGAAGGTGGTCGGCTAGCGGAGGCCTTCAGCGTCGCGGTCCGCAGCTCCCCCTGACGATCAGTTCGGTCGGCAGCGTGACCGTGCGTGACCGGCGCCCCTCGCGTAGCACCAGCTCGGCGGCGCGGTACCCCATGTCCTGGGCGGGCTGAGAGATCACGGTGAGCGGTGGATGGCACAGCTCCGCCCAGGGCACGTCGTCGAACATGATCAGCGAGATGTCGCGGGGGATGCGGAAGTCGAGCTCCTTGGCCGCGAGGACGGCGGCCTCGCCGAGCAGGTTGCCGCCGGCCAGCACCGCGGTGAGGTCGGGGCGGTGCTGGTAGAGCCCGGCGGCGGCGGCGTACGCCGAGTCGCGCGTGGCGTGCGCGCGCACGATCAGCTCCTCGTCGACGGGTACCCCGAGCGCGGCCAGGGCCTCGCGGAACGCGCGCACGCGCTGCGCCTGGCCGTGCCGCGACAGGAAGGCGATGCGCCGGTGCCCGAGCCCCGCCAGGTACTCGACCGCCGTGCGGACCCCCGTGCGGTCGTCGGTGACCACCGACGGGACGTTCTCGCGCCCCTGCACCGGGCGCTCGGCGAAGACCACGCTCAGCCCGGCGCGGAACGCGGGCCCCCACATCTCGCCGTCGCCGCACGGCACGGCGATCACCCGCTCCACGCTCTCCTCCAGGAGCGAGCCGATCAGCTCGGCCTCCCGCTCGGGGTCGTCGCCGGTGGTGCCGATCATCACCGGCTCGCCCGCCGACTGGGCGCAGGCGAGCACGCCGTCGGTGAGCCTGCCGTAGAAGGTGTCGGTGATGTCGGGGATGAGGAGGCCGATCCCCCCGGTGCGCTGCCGGCGGAGGTTACGCCCGAGGGCGCTCGGGCGGTAGTCGAGCCGGGCCGCGGCGGCCAGAACCTTCTCCCTCGTGGCGGGGCTGGCCGAGCCCGTGCCCGAGAGCACGCGCGAGACGGTCGCCACCCCGACCTCCGCCGCTTCGGCCACATCCTTGATGGTCGTGCGGCGCTGTCCGTTCACCTTCATGGAAACGATTCCATCATGATTTCCACGTAAGAGCCAAGGTGGAGGCCTCATCCGGACGGTGTGAGAAGCCTATATTTCAGAAAGGCTTGACAGAGATGTCCGGTTCAGATGAGATTCATGAAAACGTATCCACATCCGGCGGCACCCGGACGCACGAAGGACTGTCATGGCATCAATCGTTCTGCGCAACGTTGACAAGGTCTATGCCGGCGGTGTGAAGGCTGTGAACGGCCTCAACCTGGACATCCACGACGGCGAGTTCATGGTCCTCGTCGGCCCGTCTGGTTGTGGTAAGTCCACGGCGCTCCGCATGATCGCCGGTCTGGAGGACATCAGTGGTGGCGAGATCGCCATCGGCGACCGGGTGGTCAACCACCTGCCGCCGAAGGATCGCGACATCGCGATGGTCTTCCAGAACTACGCGCTCTATCCGCACATGACGGTCGAGGAGAACCTCGCCTTCGGCCTGAAGCTTCGCAAGATGCCCAAGGCCGAGATCGCCAAGCGCGTTCAGGAGGCCGCCAAGATGCTCGGCCTCGACCAGTACCTCAAGAGGAAGCCCGCCGCCCTCTCCGGTGGCCAGCGCCAGCGTGTCGCCATGGGCCGCGCGATCGTCCGCGAGCCCCAGGCCTTCCTCATGGACGAGCCACTGTCCAACCTGGACGCCAAGCTCCGCGTCTCCATGCGCGCCTCGCTCAACCAGATGCACGAGCGCCTCGGCGTCACCACGGTCTACGTCACGCACGACCAGGTGGAGGCCATGACCCTGGGCGACCGGGTCTGCGTGCTCCGCGACGGCATCCTCCAGCAGGTGGACACCCCGCAGAACCTCTTCGACAGCCCGGTCAACCTGTTCGTCGCGGGCTTCATGGGCTCGCCGTCGATGAACTTCGTCAACGCCGAGCTGGTGCGCGGCGACGCCGGCGCGGCGGTGTCCTTCGCCGGCCTCAAGCTGCCGGTCCCCGAGTCCACCTTCGCCGAGAAGCCGGGCCTCGACCAGTACTTCGGCAAGAAGCTCATCCTCGGCATCCGTCCCTCCGACTTCGAGGACGCCTCCGCGGCCAACGGCAGCTCCACCGGCTGGGCCCACATCCCCACCCGCGCCGAGGTCACCGAGGAGCTGGGCAGCGAGATCAACGTCCTGTTCCTCATCGACGCCCCGCCGGTCGAGCACAAGGACACCGTGGCCGCCCAGGACACCGGGGACGACGAAGAGGCGGCCGTGCTGCCGCTGATCGGCGACAAGTCGCTGTGGACCGCTCGTGTCAACGCCCGCAGCCACGTCCGTCCCGGCCAGAACGTCGACCTCGTGGTGGACACCCAGAACCTCCACTTCTTCGACACCGACAGCGGTCTGGCCATCGGCCACGCCGCCAACGTCGGCCGCTGACCCGGCGCCGCGTTCCAGGAGGCCCCGAGTAAGAACCGCTCTCCCCAGCGAGAAGCCCCCGCCGTGAACCCCTCCCACGGCGGGGGCTTTTTGGGCGGCAACATCCGGTGATGCTTCGGTAAAGGCGCGAGTCGGACAGGTACGTCCTCCGGCGACGATCGATATACCTGCTTCTAGGGAAACGTTGCCCGTATTCGGGCCATATTTCCGTGGTCTGAATTATCGCCGTCGGGGAGTTCAAATGGCTGGGAAACGCGCGGTACCTGTTCTGTTCGCGCTGGTCGCCGGATGTGGCGCGGTACTCGGAACGGCCGGGACGGCCGTCGCCGGAACCGGATTGCCGTCATCGTCGTACGCTTCGACTCCGAATCCCTATCCGCCGCGCCCTGCCGATCATGTCAAGAAGGTGTTCGACGAACACGACGAACACGGCGACCACCATGCGGCGGACGGCGACGAAGTGATCCAGGGCGGCAAGGTAATTCGCGAGGAGCACTCGCACGACGGCGGAGGGCATCACGCCGGCGGGTATCACTCCGGTGGTGGCGAGTCCGGTGGTGGGGCCGTCGGCCACGAGGCGGGAGGCAACCACGCCGGTGGTGGCGCACCCGGTGGTGGCGCACCCGGTGGTGAGAAGCCCGGCGGCGGCCAGAAAGCGGGTAACAGGCTGCCGTTCACGGGAGCGCCGGTGGGTGCTCTGGCGGGGATCGGCGGTGGCCTTCTGGCAGCGGGTACCGCCGGCGTCCTGATCTCCGTACGGCGTCGCCGATCCGCCGGTGCGCGGTAGGCGTCGTCGCCGGGTCGTCGCAGCCGTATCGCTCGCCCCCGTCGCGGCCTTGGTGCTGGGCGGGGGCTGGTCGGTCCATCTCGGTCTCGGCGTGCGCGACCACCTTCAGGCGACCAGGGACGCCCTGGTGCACCTACGCGCGGTGATGAGCGCCCGTGACCTCGACCGGATGTCCGTGACGCTGGCGACCGCGCGGCGTCACGCGGCCGAGGCCAGGCGCCTCACCAGCGGTCTCGACTGGTCGCTGATCACCCACCTGCCCTTCGTGGGTGACGGCGCGACGACCGTGCGGGGCCTGGCCGAGACGGCCGCCGAGATCACCGACGTGCTGGCCCGCGTGCAGGGGACCGGCACGTCGTTCCTCGCGGCCGGGGCCGGCTCCGCGGACGACATGCGCCAGTTGCTCGACGGCCTTCGCGCGGCGGCCCCGGTTCTCGACGATGCCGCGGCCCGGCTCGCACGGGTGCGCACCCGCCTGGTGTCCACCCCGGCTCGTACGGGGGAGGCAAGCCTGGACAAGGCGCGGGGCACGGCGCTGTACGAGCTGGACCGGCTGCGCGGCTGGATCGGCGGCGCCGCCACCGCCGCCGCCCTGATCCCTCCGATGCTGGGCAACGATGGCCCGCGCCGCTACTTCCTGGCCTTCCAGACCAACGCCGAGGCGCGGGGGACCGGTGGCCTCGTGGGCGCTTTCGGCATCCTTTCCGCCGACCACGGCCGGATCGCCGTCAAGCGGCTCGCCGCCAACACCGGCCTGGACGGCAGTCCGCGCCCCGTCGCCGACCACGGCCCGGCGTTCCGCGCGCGGTACGGGGCCGGCGCGGTCGAGTTGCTCTCCGTCTCGAACCTCTCCCCGCACTTTCCCTATGCCGCGAAGACCTGGACCGCGCTGTGGGAGCGCCAGACCCGCCAGCGGCTGGACGGCGCCATCGCGCTCGACCCGGTCGGGCTGTCCTACCTGCTCGGCCTGATCGGGCCGGTCACCCTCCCCGGTGGGGAGAAGGTGACCGCGACGAACGTCGTCGACCTGACCGAGCGCGCCGCCTACGCCCGTTACACCGACCCGGCGGCGCGCAAGGGGTACCTCGTCAGGATCGCCAAGGCCGTCAGCGAGGCGCTGCCCAGGTCCTTCGACGACCCCTCCCGGGTGCTGCCCGTCCTGAAGCCCATGGTGGAGGAGCGCCGGATCCAGATGTGGAGCCGCCACGACGCCGAGCAGCGGCGTCTGTCCTCCACCGCGCTCGGCGGCGTGCTGCCGCGCCGGCCGGGACCGTACGCCGGACTGGTGGTCAACAACTCGGCCGGCGGGAAGCTCGACTACTACCTGAACCGGTCGCTCGACTACGAGCTGGGCCCGTGCCAGGCCGGGCGCCGCTCCACGACCGTGCGGGTCCGGCTCACCAACGACGTGCCGCGCGGGCCGCTGCCCTCCTACGTCACCGACAGGCTCGACGCTCCTCCGCGTCCCCGTCCCGTCGGCTCCAACCTGTTGTGGGTGTCGCTGTACGCCGGGGTCGGGGCCGAGATCAGGGCGGTGTCCGTCGACGGCGACCGGGTCTCGGTCATCAGGGAGGTCGAGCGCTCGCATCCGGTGTACTCGACCTTGCTTGAGCTGGACCCCCGCCAGTCGCGGACGCTGCGGTTCGATCTCGTGGAGCCCGCCTCCGCGGAGCCGCCGGTGGTCCCGGTGCAGCCTCTGGTCCGCCCGCAGTACACCCGGATCACCCCCGACGCGCGGGGGTGCGTTCGCTGATGGCCACGGTGCCCGACAATTCAGCCGGGACCGTCCCTCCCCTGCCTCCGGTGCCTCCCGGGCACGCGGGCTGCGGTCCACGATGCTGGAGAGACGCCGGAGCGGCGCCCGCGGCGCCGGAGGAGACGCGTTTCCGCATCCTGTTCGTGTGCACGGGCAACATCTGCCGCTCTCCGCTGGCGGAGCGGCTCACCCGCTCGGCTCTCGGGCCGTGCCCGGCGGTCGAGGTGACCAGCGCGGGGACCGGCGCCGAGTGGGGGAGGCCGATGACCGAGCGCGCGCAACGGGTGCTGACCCGGTTCGGGGGGGACCCCGGGGGCTTCCGGTCCCGCCCGCTGACCCCTGAGCTGGTCGCCGCGGCCGATCTCGTGCTCACCGCCGCCTCCGAGCACCGCGCCCGCGCGGTGGAGATGCTTCCCCTGGCCGCCGCGCGGACGTTCACCTTGGTGGAATTCGGCACGCTGGCCCTGGCCGTGCCGGCCGAGGTGGTCACCTGCCACCGGGATGCCGTGCACAGGGCCCGCGCGCTGGTCGCCGAAGTGAGGGCGCTGCGCGGGCTGGTACGGGTGGACCGGCCCGACATCGCCGACCCCTACGGTGGCCGCTCGCGGGCCTACCGGGTGGCGGGACGGCGGATCGCGGAGTCGCTCGCCGTCCCACTCGGGTTGCTCACACGTTCACCGGGGTCTTGACCTCGGCCCTGGCCTGGTAGCCGTACCCGTAGTACGCGGCGCGCTTGCCCGGCGCGAAGTTGAGCACCGCTCCGACGAGCCGGGCGTTGATCGAGGACAGTGTGTCCACGGCCCGGACGAGGTGCTCCCGCCGGGTCTTGCCGTACCGGGCGACGAGCAGCGTTCCGTCGCAGATGGCCGCGAGCGCCGCGGCGTCGGTGATCGGCAGCAGCGGCGGCGCGTCGATGATCACGATGTCGTGGTCGTCCACGAGCTGGGAGAGCACCGCGCGCATCCCGCGCGAGCCGAGCAACTCGCTCGGGTTGGGCGGAATCTGGCCGCCCGGCAGCACGGACAGGCTCGGCTCGCCCCAGGTCTGGATGACGTCCCGCAGGCGCGCCTTGTCGATCAGCACGTCGGTGAGACCGACCGAGCCCTCGATTCCGAGGTAGTCCGGGATGCGCGGGCTGCGAAGGTCGCCGTCCACCAGGATGACCCGCCATCCGGCCTGGGCCAGTGTGATCGCGAGGTTGGCCGAGGTGGAGGACTTCCCCTCACCTGGCAGGCAGCTCGTGACCACCAGCGATTTGGGCTGCCGGTCGACTCCGATGAACTGCAGGTTGGTGCGTAGCGAGCGGTATGCCTCCGACCTGGTCGACCGGCCGTTCTCCCGGACGATCAGGGGGTAGCGGCGCGCGTCCCTCTCATAGGTGATCACCCCGAGGACCGAGCTCCTGGACATCTGCTGCAGGACTTCGGAGGTCTTGACCGTCGTGTCCAGCCGGTCGCGTACGACGAGCGAGCCGAACGCGAGCAGCAACGCGATCAGCACGGCGAGCGCGATGTTCACCACAGGACGGGGACTCACCGGGGTCCTCGGCACGTCGGCCGGATCCACCACGGTGATCTTGACGGTGGGAGAGCTCTTGGGCGTGGGCCGCTCGATCTGGTCGATCAGCCGGGTGAACTTGGCGCCCAGGGCGTTGGCCAGGCGGGCGGCGCGTGCGGGATCCCCGTCGGTCACCATGGCTCTGAGCAGCATGGTGGCCGGGATGGCCTCCGACTTGACCCGGGACTGCAGCCGCCGGACGTCTTCTCCGCCGGCGATCTGGCTGATCAGCCGGCGGCTGGTCAGCAGGTTGGCGTAGGACTGGACCCTTTGCGTCGACAGCATTCCCGCCTGGTAGGCGGTGGTGAGACTGCCCACCTTGTCGTAACCGGAGACCATCATGGTGATCGTCGCGACGTACTTCGGCGGCGTCTTCGCGGTCACGACCATCGCTGCCCCTACAGAGAGGACCAGCGACAGGACGACGAGCGGCCAGTTCCTGCGCGCGAGCCGTATGAAGTGGAGCAGATCCACCGGATCATCGCCGCCTTTCGGTGATCTTCGGAAGGTTTTCCAGGGATGGGGCCGGCGTGTACACGCTGATGCCCTGCAGCAGGGAGATGAGGATCGTGGCGATCCCGCCCACCACGATCGCCGCGGTGAGCGGCGGGACCCAGCTGAGGGCGACGGCCAGGCAGAGCGCACCGGGGAGCGCCGTGATCATGCCGAGGGTCGCGGGAACCGTCCGCGCGCCAAGGCCGATCCGGCGGAGCCGATGGGAGACGTGGTCGGTGCCACCTGACAGCGGCGAGCGACCCGAGCGTATCCGGGACACGATGACGACGATGGTGTCGACGACCGCGACGAAGGTCCACAGGAGCAGCCCGGAGACGGTCATGACGGCGCTCTCGCCCGCCACGAGGACGATCGCGGAGCACGTGAGGATGAACCCGATGAAAAGGGAGCCGGAGTCTCCCATGAATATCTTCGCGGGCGGCCAGTTGTGCGCCAGAAAGCCCAGGCACGCGAACGCCAGCGCGCCCAGGAGCACCGCGAAGGCCTGCTGGGAGTCCACGAGGGCAGCTCCGCCGAGGAAGGCGGCGGTGACCGTGCCGACGGTGCCCAGCGCTCCGTCCATGTTGTCCAGCAGGTTGAAGG
The DNA here is from genome assembly GCF_040685555.1 of Sphaerisporangium sp. NPDC088356. Taxonomy (NCBI): domain Bacteria; kingdom Bacillati; phylum Actinomycetota; class Actinomycetes; order Streptosporangiales; family Streptosporangiaceae; genus Sphaerisporangium; species Sphaerisporangium sp. NPDC088356. Next base: position 31,511 of record NZ_JBFBIK010000069.1, on the reverse strand, counting down.
AGTTGGTCATCAGGACGATCCACATGACCGTGATGGGCTTGTCGACCCAGGTGTGGGTCAGCGTGATGTGGACGCCGGAGAGCACGACGCCGCCCGCCGCCAGCGACTCCGCGGTCAACCGGGTGACCACGGGCAGCGACGCGACGTCGTCGATCAGGCCGAGTGCGGCGACCGCAGTCGCGGCGAGCAGGATCACGGTGATCCGCCGGTCGGAGAAACCGAGCGCCGCGGCTGTGGGCACGACCGTGCTCAGGACGATCGCGATTCCGCCCAGGTAGGGGGTCGGATGGTGGTGGGCCTTGTGCCCGCCGGGACGGTCGGTGAGATCCCACCGCAGTGCCAGGCGCCTCAGCGGCGGGGTGGCCGCCGCGCTGAGCAGGCACGCGGCCGCGGCGGCGAGGGCGATTGCCCCGTTCACCGCGTGGACACCGTGAGATCCTCGCGGGCCTCGCTGATGATCTCGGTCAGCATGGCGTCCAGATCGCGGCGTGGTGTCCAGCCGGTCAGCTCCCACAGCTTGGTGGTGTCGGGAACCCTGCGGGTCATGTCCTCGAAGCCCTGTTCGTAGGCTTCGTTGTAAGGGATGAGATCGATCCCGGACGTGGACCCCACACGCTCGATGATCAGCTTGGCGAGTTCCAGCATGCTGATCTCGTCGGCGGATCCGACGTTGAAGGTCTGCCCGATCGCCGCCTCGTCGTCGAGCAGGCGGAGCAGCGCGTCGACGGCGTCCGCGACGTGGACGAAGCAGCGGGTCTGGGTCCCGTCGCCGAAGACGGTGAGCGGGATGCCGTTGAGCGCCTGCCGCACCAGGCGGGGGATGACCATGCCGTAGGCGGGGCTCTGCCGTGGGCCCACGGTGTTGAACAGCCTGACGATGATCGTCGGCAGGCCGCGCTCCTTGTGGTAGGCGTTGGCGAGGATCTCGTCGACGGCCTTGGCGGTGCTGTAGGCCCACCTCACCACGGCAGGGCTGCCGAGGATGCGGTCGGAGTTCTCCCGCAGCGGCCCGGAGGAGTTCTTGCCGTAGATCTCGCTGGTGCTGGTGACGAGGATCTTCCGGCGGTAGCGGTGCGCCGCCTCGATGACTATCTCCGACCCGCGGATGTTGGTGGTCAGGGACCGCAGGGGCTGGTCGACGATCAGCTTGACCCCGACGGCGGCGGCGAGATGCACGACGACGTCACACTGGTGGACCAGCTCGTCGACCACCAGCTCGTCCAGGACGGACCCCTGCACGAACCGCAGCCTGGGGTGTGGGCGGAGATTCCCCAGTCGTCCGGTGGACAGATTGTCCACGACCACGACGGAATCACCGCGAGCGAGCAACGCGTCGGCCAGATGCGAGCCGACGAAGCCGCTCCCTCCCGTGATCAGATAGGTGTTCCCTATTTGGGTGCTCACCGACTTCTCCCATTACATGTGCGAGGCTGATTGGGAACTCATTGCCTGGTCGAACCAGGTCACGGTCATGCGGAGTCCGTCGGCCAGCGTCATGGGACGCACGCCGGGGAAGAGTTGGCGGAGCAGGCGGGTGGAGGCCTGTGACTCGCGGATGTCACTCGCCCGTGGTGGGAGGAACGTCGTGTCGATCCGCCGTCCGAGCACCTCGGCCAGGATGTCCCTCAGCTCCAGCAGCGAGACGCGGGTGCCGAACGCGAGGTTCACCGGCTTGTCACTCGTCACCCGCCGGAGGGTCGCCTGGACGAGGACGTCGGTCACCGATCCCACGTAGGTGAAGTCCCGCGACTGGCGCCCGTCGCCGTGGACCGGCACCGGGCGGCCGTCGAGCGCCGCCGACACGAACGCCGGGATGACGGCCGCGTAGGCGTGCCCCGCCGGCTGCAGGGGACCGTAGACGTTGAAGAAGCGGAAGGGCAGAACCGGCAGGCCGAAGCTCCCCGCGTACGCCAGGGCGTAGGCCTCCGTCGCGAGCTTGCTCACGCCGTAAGGGCTGAGCGGCCGGGTGGGGAGGTCCTCGTGCTTGAGCGGCTCCCGGCAGGCGCCGTAGACCGAGGAGGAGGACGCGAGGATCACGTGGGGCCTGGTCGCCCGGCAGGCCTCGAGGACCTGAAGGGTGCCGGTGGCGTTGACGGCATGGGTGGCCAGGGGATCGTCCAGGGACCGTGGCACCGAGGCGCGAGCGGCGAGGTGGATGACCGTCGTGGCGTCGGAGACCAGGGGCCGGAGCACGTCCGGGTCCAGGATGCTGCCCAGCACGAAGTCCACGCCGAGGTGGTCGATGTTGTGCAGCCGCCCGCTGCTGAGGTCGTCCAGCACGGTGATGCCCTCGACCTCCGGCCGGCGCCTGAGCGCATCGCAGAGGTTGGCGCCGATGAACCCGGCGCCACCGGTGATGAGGATTCTCACATGCGGCTCGTCTCTGGGGCCGGGCGCCACCGGGACGCACCGTGGAGTGTCCGGTAAAGCGCTTCGGTGTCGGCGACGAGGCGTTCCACGCCGAACGCGGCCGTCGTCCAGTCGCGGGCGCTCCGGCCCATCCGGTGCGCGAGCGCGCGGTCGGACAGCAGCCGTACGACGTGCGCCGCGAGCTCGTCCACGCGCGGCGCGGCGAGCAGGCCGGTGTCACCGTCACGGACCACCTCGGCGACGCTTCCCACGCGGGTGGAGACGACCGGTACTCCGGCCATGCCCGCCTCGATGAGGCTCAGTGGCGCGCCCTCGTTGTCGGAGGTCAGCAGGACCACGTCGGCCCCGGCGTAGACGGTCTCGACATCGGCTCTCCAGCCGAGCAGATGGAAGGATTCGCGGATGGGGCGGATCCTCCGTTCCACGTCTTCGAGCAGCTCGCCGCCTCCGCAGATGACGAAGCGGCAGCCGGGCACGCGCCGCAGCACCGCCTCGGCCACGGCCACGAACCGGTCGGGCCGTTTGATCCGGGTCAGCCGGCCGACGTAGGCGACGACCGGTGCGTCGACGGTGAGCCCCAGGGCGTGGCGAGCCCCGGCGCGGTCGGGAACCGCGCCGAGCCGGACCCCCGGTGGGATCACGACGTACTGCTCCGGCCGCCCGATCCCGGCCTGGAGAAGGTCGTCACGGATCTGGGAGCCGACGGTCACCAGCCGGTCGGACAGGGTGGCGAGGAACCGTTCCGCGCGCACGTACGCCCAGCGCTTGGGGCCGGAGAAGTATCCGTCCAAGAGATGGCCGTGGAACACGTGGACCCTGGCCGCTCCGGCGCCGGACAGCGTGACCGCCATCCGGCCGAGAGCGCCCGCCTTGGTGGTCCGGGTGTGCACGATGTGCGGCCGGAACGCGCGCATGGCACCGGCCAGCCTGTGGAGGGCGCGGAGATCGCCGGTCGGGTCGATGGACCGGCCGAGGCCGGGCACCCGGTGGACCTGGACGGCCACCTTCCGCAACCGGAGGCGGTCCTCCTCGCCGCCGTGGACGTAACCGGTGTAGAGGCGATGGTCGAACTCCTCCTGGTCGAACAGCTCGCAAAGCCCCGACACCTGGGTGGCGGGGCCGCCTACGTTCATCCGGGCGATGATTTCCATGACACGAATCGGACTGGTCACATCCGAGAAGCTAGCTCGCCGTTTGATCTGTTCGCCGACACCGTCATGGTGGTGGCGAAGTGTTTTCCCTATCCCTACCCGGACATGATCGAAACGTATTCCCGGGGCCGCTGACCGCATAAGCCGGCGAACATCGGAGGCAGGTGGGAAGCGGTGGCGCGGGCATCGTGATTCAGGTGATGAGCGCCTGGTCGCCGAGTCCGAAATCGGTATTCCACCGGGCGGAGCACTCCTCACGGATGAATCATGCGGATTGCCGTCAAAAGGTCAGGGCGCCGTATTCACACCCGGTAAAAAGAACTCGCAAACAAAGGTAATGGTCGAACGGGGCTCGTCCGCCGCGAGCGCCGCCGCCTGTTCTTCGGCGCTAGCGTCTGCCTCGCAGAGTTCCACACCGGCGGCTCAGACGGATCGCTGGACGTTCGCGGTCCTACATCGAGGCGAATTAAGGGTACTTCTCATGGAATATGTCATCGTCGCCGCCGCCGCATTGGTACTCATATGGCTGGTCCACGCGACCTTGGACGGGCAGGCGGTCCAGCGAGTGCTGCCGGTGCTCCTCATCGCGTTCGCCGTCCGCCTGGCGATCCAGGTCCTGGTGATGCAGAACCATGTCATCGAATACGGCGGCGACAACATCACCTACGAGTCGAGGGCCATGGAGGTCGTGGCGTTCTGGAAACGCGAGGGATTCCAGTTCGTGACGTCCGACGACATCGGCTCGCTCTATTCCGCCGCGGTGCCCTGCAATGTCTTCGCGCTCGTGATCTACCTGTGCGGAGGCCCCGCCCCACTGGCCTGCACGGCCGTTGTCGCGCTGCTCGCCTGCGCGCTGTGCCTCATCATGTACAAGCTCGCCGGCCTGGTCGGCGCCGACCGGCGCGCGGCCTTTTCGCTGCTCCTCCTGACGGCGTTCATGCCGGCGTTCCTGCTGCACACCTCGGACATGTTCAAGGAGGGGTTCAACGCGTTTCTCGTCGTGGCCACCCTCGGCCTGGGGGTCTCGAACCTGCGGCGTTTCGACCTGCGCAAGGTGCTCTTGCTGGCGTTGTCGTTGTGGGCGCTGTGGTACGTGCGCCCGTACATGGTGTTCATGTGCGCGATGCCGATGGTCCTCGGCTTCTCCGGTGTCAAGCGAGCGTTCTCCCTGCGCAGCATGCTCGTGCTGGTGACATTGCTGATCCTGCTGCCCTTCGGGAACCTCGGTGACAGCGCACCGGTCGAGGCGATGCAGCGTCAGCTGGATTACGGCCAGTCGGAGACCTTCCGGCAAAGCAACGCCATAGGCGGTTCGGGTGTCACCTTCGATGACGGCGGCAACCCCTGGAACCAACTCGGGCTCAAGGTGGTCTACACGCTCTTCTCCCCGTTCCCCTGGTCGGAGGGCAGCCTGACACTGCAGCTGGGCAAGCTCGATGCCCTGATCTGGTACTTCCTTCTTTACAGCGCGGTGCGTGGAGCCGTCTGGCTGTGGCGCCACGATCGCGCGACCGTCTGCTATCTCCTTCTGTTCATCATTCCCAGCACCATCGTCTACGCGACCACCATGGCGAACGTCGGCCTCATCTTCCGCCAGCGCATACCGATCGTCATGGTCACGAGCCTGCTGGCCGCGGTCGCGTGGTCCATAACGGCCCGGCGCGAACGGGGCCGCTCGATTCCGGCGACGCCGGAAGAGAGCCGCCTGCCCGTCCTCGCCGGTGGCCCGCGATGACGGGGCGGGTCGCGATGAGGCGGCGGCGCCAGACGAGTGGTCTTCACGTGTGCGAGGTCGTCAAGACGCTCGACATGGGGGGCGTCGAGGTGCTTCTGGTCGAGCGGCTCCGGCATTCCCGCAAGAGGGACAACCGCTACACGGTCGTGTGCATGCGGGCGGCGACCGGCGAGCTGATCGACCAGTTGGAGGCCCTCGGTGTCCACGTCGTCGATCTCGGGTCACGTGCTCGGCTCCTCGCCTGCGCCAGGCTGGTCACGACCGTTCGCCGTCTCGCGCCCGATGTCCTCAACGTGCACTCCCCGCTGCCCGCCTTCGTCCTGCGGCCGTTCGTCCGGCTCGGTCGCCGGCGCCCGGTCATGGTCTCGACCGTCCACTACATCCGCGACGACCTGCTCAGGGCCCGCCGGCCGGACGCGTTCCTCGGACGCGTCACGACCAGGGCCAGCACGTTCCTCGACTGCCTGACCCGGCGCCTGGACGACCAGATCGTGGCCGTGTCGTCGCGGGTCGCACGGTCGTCCACCCGGGGGGGCCGCCCGGTGCTGACCCGTGTCCACGGCGTGGACGTCGCCGAGCAGCGGTTCTGGGCGGAGCGGCGCGACGCGGTCCGGCGCGAGTTCGCCGTGCCGGAAGGGGCGTTCCTGGTGGTCTGCGTCGCCAACTTCAGGCCGGAGAAGAACCACTCGCTGTTGGTCCAGGCCGCGGCCAGGGTCCTCCTGACCCGCGCGGACGCCGTCTTCCTCCTGGTCGGCGACGGCCCTCTGCGGGAACAGGTCGCCCGCGACATCGAGCGGCACGGGGTCGGCGGCCAGGTGCGCATCGTGGGCCGGGTGCCGAGGGCGAAGAGGCTGGTCGCGGCGGCCGACCTGGTGGTGCTGAGCTCGCTTCACGAGGCCCTTCCCGTGGTGATCATGGAGGCGCTCGCGGCGGGGGTGCCGGTGGTGTCCACCGAGGTGGGAGGCATCGGCGAGCTCGTCCACTCGGGCCGCAACGGCATCCTGACGGATCCGAGGTCGTCCGGGGCCCTGGCGACGGGCATCCTTGAGGCGATGGAGCCCGCGACGCATCACCGGCTACGCGGGGGAGCGAGCGCCGGCTCGGCGACCGTGGACATGGCCGGCACGGCCGAGTGGTTCGAGGACCTGTACGAAGAGCTCGCGCGGACGACCCGTCACCTTTGAGAGCGCCGTCGGCCTCACCGCCGCGTGTGGACCGCACAGTGCTCCGCCGCCGTGTCCGCGCGGTCGCCCGCCGGTGCCGATATCCGCTGGAGCAAGGCCATCCAGACGCCTGTGCCGAGAACGGAGACGAGCAACGTCCCCCAGGCGAAGGAGAGCGCGGTGTGCAGGGCGCCCGAGGAGGTCAGGTCGGCGATGAGGAGGGCGCCGAGGAGGAGAACCCCTTCGGCCGCGAGGTAGGCGAGCCTCCAGCCCGGCCTGCCGAGGGCCAGGGGCAGCACGTTGGACCAGCACACCATTCCCTTGACGCATGCCGCCGCGACGAGGAGCGCCGCCACCGCGCCGATCCCGGTGTACTCCCGCCCGTAGACCAGGCGCAGGGCGTCGCCGATGACCGGAAGCACGAGGAGGAGTGTCAGGACCCCCGCCACGGTGAGCAGGGCGGTCGCGCGCATGAGGTCCCGGCGGGCGAGGGTCCTCTCCTCTCCCGCCGCCGCGGCGCGGGCGAGGCGGGGATGCAGCATGGACGCGACGGGCATGACCAACGTCGAGTACAGCCGGCCGGGAGCTGATGCGATCTTGATGATGGTCACGAGGGTGGAGCCTCCGAGCAGTCCCGCGACCGTCAGGATCCCGGAATCGGACACCTCGGCCAGTGCGGTCCCGGTGGTCGCCTTCACGGTGAAGGCGACCAGACCCGCCGGTATCGGGACCTTGGCCGCCGACGGCCCGATCTCCGCCCGCAACCTGCGGGTGCCCAGCGTGCCCACCACCGTGGCGGTCACCACCGAGCCCAGTGCCTGGCCGATCAGATAGCCCAGGGGACCGCCCGCCAGGAGCCCGGCCAAGGCCAGAAGGAACGACAGGATCGCGCAGCCCAGCCGGAGCAGTCCGAGATCATGCAGCCGGTTGGCCAGTGGGAAGGCGGCGCGGACGGCGCCGTTGGCCGCCAGGGATCCGCGTGCGACGAACGCGAGAGCGAGCATGAGCGCGAGATCGGTGCTCACGAAGCCCAGCAGGCGCGCTGTCATCACCACCGCGAGACAGACGCCGATCGCGCTCACGCGGATCGTCAGATCCCAGCGGAGCAGGCGCGTGAACAGCGCGAAACCCTGCCCGGTTCGCCGTTCTTCGAGGGGGACGTATCGCTGGACCGTGTTGTCCAGACGAGGGTCGCACAGCAGGAAGCAGACGCTCGCCACCGATTGGGCGAAGATGACCTGCCCTGATATCTCGGTGCCGGTCATCCGCACCAGAGCGACCAGGCCCAGCGAGGACAGGACGGCCTCGACCAGGCCGGCGGCGGCCAGGGAGGTGAACGTCCGCAGATGGCGCCCGGCGGGCGGGCGCGTCCGGCTGACCGTGTGATCGGGCGGGCTCACCATGGTCTGCGGGCGCGGCTCGCCGGGGAGCCGGGCGGAGCTCCCTTCATGACGTCTCCGTGGACAGGCGCGGCCTGCCGGGCATGAGGTTCATGTACCGTTCCTCGACGCGGCCGGCCACCAGCGACCAGTCGAGGGCCGACGCGGCCCGCCTGCCGCGTTCGATCAGCTGCGCACGGGATGTCTCGTCGTCGAGCACCGCTCGCAGCTGCGCCACCAGGGCCGCCACGGACCCGCTGCGGAAGGTGCGGTACGCGCGTGGCTCGATGACCGGCTCGAGTGAGGCGTCGGAGGAGACGATGACGGGGGTGCCGAGCGCGAGGGCCTCCAGAGCGGCGGTGGGGATTCCCTCCCCGATGGAGGGCAGCCTGCGTGAGGAGAGCACGAAAACCTGGGCGCGGCTCACCAGCGAGTAGACGCCGTCCTCGGAGAGGTGCCCGGCGAACCGGATCCTGGAGCCGGTTCCCGCGAGCCTTTCGAGTTCGGCGCGCTCGGCGCCGTCGCCGGCGATGACCAGGCGCGCGTCGGGACGGTGGGCGCGCAGCTCGTGGAAGGCCTCGATCGTCAGCGCATGGTTCTTCACCTTGTTCAGAGAGCCGACACTGACGATCAATCCAGGTTCGGCAGGCTTCCGCCCGCGGAACCAGGTGACGCGGTCGAGATCGAGGCCACTGGACATCGTGTGGATCTTGTGGGCCGGGACCCCCGCTCTGATCAGGTCCTCCGCCGGCCGGGCGCCGATAGCGACGAATTCGTCGACGTGGCGGAAGGCGAACGGCATGATCGGCCGGTGGCGCGTCGTGAGCGCTCCGTGGACGGTGAGCATCAAGGGCACCCGCAGTCGCCGGGCGGCGGATCCGAGGGCCAGCGCCTCACGGTGGTCGCCGTGCAGGTGGACCACATCGAGGTCTCCGGCGTGCGACAGCGCACGCGCGCAGTCCATGCCGAAGGCGACCACGTCGGACTTCCTGGAGACGGCCCGGCTCAGACGGTTCGGCACCACTGGCAGAGTTTCCGCGCCGTCCGGCGCCGCCCCCCACCTGTGGGCGACGACCACCCTGTGGCCGCGCAGGAGCTGCTCTTGGGTGAGGCATTGGATGTGACGTTCCAGGCCGCCGGGCTCCGGCGGGAGCCGATATCCGATGTGAAGTATTCTCATTGCCGCGCCTCACTTCAGCTCGTAGACGGTGTAGTCGCCGGACCGGAACGCGAATCTCCCGGTGGGAGGGTTCTGGACGGTCCGGCTTCCTTCGAAGAACAGCCAGCGCACGCCGTAACGGTCGCGCAGGCGCTGGAGGACGGCTTCGGAAGGCGCCGTGAAGGCCGCGTCGTTCGCCCTGAGCAGCTCCTGGTTCCAGAAGGGAATGAGCTCCGGCGACCGGCCCTGACGCCAGCGGCGCAGATTCGCCGCGGTGTACGTCCATCCCTCGACCAGTACGCGCCGCTCGCTCAGCGCGGCCACCCAGAAGTGGCGGCTGTCGCACGGGTTCTCGTATCCCCAGCGGCAGTGGGCGTTCGTGGCCACCAGGTCGCCGGGATCCGAGTGGGCGCGGAGCCACCGCCCGGCGGTCAGGGCGCCCGGAGGGACCGCCGGCGCGGCCACGGGCACGGCCGCCGCCGGAGGGTCGTGCCCGGTGAGGCGGTCCACGGTCGACAGCACGCGCGCGTGCAGGTCGGCGGGCAGTCCGATGGCCGTGAGCATGGTGGTCACCAGGGCCCACGCGCGAAGGGCTCCCCTCGTGGCGACCAGGACCACCGACACCACCACGGCGACGGCCGACAGGGCGACGTAGGGACGGTACAGAATCGTGTCCGCCTGACCCGGGCCCAGGGGCACCCTGACCCCGCAGGCGACCGGGATCACATAGGCGGCGACCACCCCCGCGCCGGCCGAGCACAGCACCGACCTGAGCGAGAGCCGCGCTCGCCGCAGCAGGACGAGCAGCCCGTGGACCGTGACGGTCACCAGGTAGGGGTAGGCGCCCCAGAGGAAGAAGAGCTGGCTCCTGCCGGGATGCCCGAGCAGGAACATCGTGCCGAGGCCCGCCGCGCCGATGCCCAGCATGAGGACCACCCCGGGCCGTCCGAGCGAACGCGGCCTGCTCGCCAACCCAAGGACGCCGCACAGCACGACGAACCAGCACAGTACGTATATGAGAGTGATGCCGGTGAGCGCCGCCACCGGCGGGTCGGCCTGGCCCCCCCTCCCCGTCAGCTCATCCCAGGTCGTGCGCATGGTGAAGAGAGGGGAGACGACCAGACCCTGCCGGACGCCGCCGAAAAGGACGAATTGCGCGTAGAGGCAAAGTGCCGTGGTCATGCCGAGGGCCGCGAGCGCCGGCCAGGGTGCGCGGCGCCGCCTGACCGCCTCCACCACGGCCACCGCCACCAGACCCGCCGCGAGCAGGGGCAGATAGGACGCCTTGCCGCCCATCACCGCCACGAGGAAGACGCCGAGCAGGACCCACGTACCGGCGGTCTGCCGCCGGCCCGCGAGGACGTCCATGAGGATGAGGACCACCGGGGCGAACAGGAGGGCGCCGAAGGTCTGGGTAGGGCTCGTCCACGCGAGGTCAGGGACGCCTCCCCACGTGAACGACCCGTTCGTGCCCAGATAAAGGCTCGGCACCGCCACGAAGATCGTGCCCGCCGCGGTCAGCGCCCCTCCGGCCCACGAGCCCGTGACGCGCCGTCCGGTCATCCCCAGCAGGACGACGAGAGCGGCCAGCATGGGCAGCATGGCCAGGCGGAACACCAGCACCAGGGGCTCCACCCCGGTGATCCAGCTCGCCGCCGCGAGGTGCGCGTAGACGAACCAGTGGTACAGCAGGGGTTCGCCGGCCACCATCGGCACCATTGGGGGCACATGGTGCTTCAGCTCACCGACCAGAGCCAGGTGGAACGGCATGTCGATGGAGGCGGCGCCGAGCTCCGGCCACGTGATGGCATGAGTCCGGAAGAAGGTGAGAGCGCTCCAGACGACGAGGAACGCGAAGAGCAGCGCGAGGGACCATGACCACCAGAGAGGTGCTCGTTCCCCCTCGGGCCCACGTCTCCAGTGCCGCCGCAGGCAGGGGACGCCGGCGAAGAGCACGGGGACGGCGATCGGCCACACCAGCACGAGCAATGGCATCCCGGCGGCGCGTGCGCCGATGTAGAGGATGACCTCCACGCTGTAGCCGAGCGTCACCCCCAGTGCGATGTCCTCCGCCCGCGTGCGCGCTCCGCCGTACAGGGCCCGGACGAGCAGCGTGCCGGGAAGGGCCAGCCCCACCGCGACGTAGGCGCAGAAGGCGGCCATGTCCGGCACGGAGACGCCGTATCGGAGCAGTACCGCCGCGACGAGAACCGTCATGGACAGCGCCGGCAGCCACGCAGAGAGGTGGGGCGGCCTCCGGCGGCGTGGCTCGTGCGCCTGGGCGGTTCTCGCCGGTTCGAGCGCGCTCGCCGGGGAGCCGTGAACGGGCGGAGTGTGGGCCATGCGTGCAAGCTTGGCGACGCTGTGACCCCGGAGCGGCGTGGACGCCCGCGCCCGGCGATGTCCTTGTCACTCCTTTATGCGCGCCAAAGGAGATGTCACCCATCGCGGTACGCGGCGGTGGTCGCCCCGCGCGGACGCCGGGGAGGGGTCACTCCTTCGCGGGCGCCAAGGAGGACGAGGGGCATACCGCCTCGGCCGTGACGGCGCCGCCCGGGGTCGCGTGCGCCCGGTGCCAGAGCTCGAACTGCAGGAGCGTCCACAGACGAGCGCTGTGATCACCGCCGTCGAGGTGCCGCCGGAGCAGATCGCGGACCGTTGCCTGCCTGAACAGGCCCCTGGCGCGGGCGGTGTCGTCCGTCAGCACGTCATGGGCCAGCTCACGCAACTCGCCGCGCAGCCAGGCGGCGAGGGGAACGCCGAACCCCTGCTTCGGATAGCGCATCAGCTTCTCCGGCAGCCAGGGGGCGACGGCCCGTTTGAGCAGCACTTTGGTCTGGTCGCCGCGCACCTGGTGCGCGGCGGGGAGGCGTGCCGCCCACTCCATCAGATGATGGTCGAGAAAGGGCGAACGGGCCTCCAGGGAGTTGGCCATGGTCGTGATGTCGACCTTGACCAGCAGGTCGTTGGGGAGGTAGGTGACGGTGTCCACATCAAGGACACGGCCGAGGTCGGAGTCCGCCGACGAGGCGTCGAAGACATCCTCCAGCAGCCCGTAGCTGTCCACGCCCGCCAGCCGCTCGCGGAGCGCGTCGCTGTAGATCTCCCACTTCTGCTCCGGTGTGAAGCAGGACATCAGGCGCGGATAGCGCCGTGAGGGAGGCGTCGCGGCGAACTGCAACGTCCGGCCGAAGCGCCGGGCGAAGGATCCGAACTCGCTGCGCTCGACGACGAGAGAGCCGGCGCGGCCGGTGGCGGCCGCGAGGGCGCGAGGCATGCGTGGGATCCTTCTCGACTGGTTCATCACGGCGTAGCGCCGGTAGCCGCCGAAGCACTCGTCGCCGCCGTCCCCGTTGAGCACGACGGTGACGTGTCGCCGGCTCATCCGCGCGACGTAGAAGCTCGGAATCGCCGAGGAGTCGGCGAAGGGCTCGTCGAAGTGCCAGGCCAGGCGCGGCAGGACGTCCAGCAGATCGGATGTCACGACGAGCTCGTGGTGGTCGGTCGAGTACCGGTCGGCCACCATCCGCGCCTTGTGGCGTTCGTCGTACCGGCTGTCCTCGAAGCCGACGCAGAACGTCTTGACCTTCTCCCGGCTCTGCATGGCCATGGCGGCCACGATCGCGGACGAGTCGATGCCGCCGGACAGGAACGCTCCGATGGGACGCTCGCTCACCATCCGGACGCGGGTGGCCTCCAGGAGCAGCTCACGCAGCCGCTCCTCCGCCTCCCGCTCGTCCACCACCGGCTCAGGCGTGCGGTCGAGCCGCCAGTAGCGGCGCACCGTCACCCGGCCCTGCTCCCAGATGAGCACGTGCGCCGGTGGGAGCTTGTGCACGCCCTGATAGATCGACCAGGGCGCGGGGACGTACTGGTAGGTCAGGTAGTGATCCAGAGCGACCGGATCCACCTCGCGGCGCATCGCGGGGTCCTGCGCGAGGGACTTCAGCTCGGATCCGAACCAGATCGAGGCCCGGTCGGACCGCCAGTACAGCGGCTTCTTCCCGATGCGGTCCCGGGCCACGATCAGCCGCTGCCGGGCGCGGTCCCAGACGGCGAAGGTGAACATGCCCCGGAGCCGGTGCACCATGTCGGCGCCGTACTCCTCGTACAGATGGACGAGGCACTCGGAGTCCCCGGCTCCGCGCACGCGATGTCCCCGCTGGGCGAGTTCCTTCCGGAGCTCCGCGAAGTTGTAGATCTCGCCGTTGAAGACCGCGACGACATCGCCGTCCTCGCTGTAGACGGGCTGGTCGCCGGTCGCCACATCGATGATCGCGAGCCGTCGCATGCCGAGCGACGCGTGCTCGTCGTCGTGGAAGCCGGAGCCGTCGGGGCCCCGGTGAACGATCACGTCGCACATGCGCCGGACGAGATCGGGGTCTGGGCGTGACGTCGACGCCATCCCCGCTATCCCGCACATCTACTTGACGCCGCGGATCACGTGAAGCCCGCGGCGGCGCTGGATCGACACCTCGCGCAGGGCCAGGTCCTTGGTCCACCGCGCGAGGCGCCGGCGGGTCTGCGGTCTCTCGTATCGCGGCGAGAGCCAGTCGAAGGTGTCCAGCACCGACCAGTCGCGCATCGTCTGGGCGTCCTTCAGCCCCAGATGGCGATGGGTCGCCACCGGGACGAGGCGTGCCAGGCACGGCCCGGCCTTCGGGACGGTGCCGAGGGCCAGGGAGATCGGCAGCAGCCGTGGCACGGCGCTCTCGACCATCCCGTAGAGCCTGGCCGGAGGGATGCTCCTGGTGAACGGGCGCAGCAGCTGTCTCGGGTGCGAATAGGCGATCAGCGCGGCGTACACGTCGATGCAGAACCGGCCCCCCGGCCGCAGATAGCGGAAAAGCGTCTTGAACGTGCGTTCCACGTCGGGCGTGTGCTGGACGACCCCGAAGCAGAACAGGAAATCGAACGACTCCTCCGGGAAGGGCATTTCGTAGATGCTGGCCTGGACGAGCCGCAGGTCGGGGAAACGGCCGTTCGAGGCGGCGTTCGCGTGGACGGCGCTCGAAATGTCGAACGACGTCACGAGGGCACCCGTCTCGCACAGCACCTCGGTGAAACGCCCGGCGCCGCTACCGCATTCGAGCACCGTCTTCCCGCGCAGCTCGCCGGCGGTCCAGCCGCTCGCGCCCAGCAGCCGATCGCGGGAGATCGGCATGCCGGAATGGGAATCGAGTTGCGTCAGACGATGCCGGTTCCACTGGTATCCGAATCCTTCGGCGTAGTTGTCCGGAGGAACGAACCGCGGTATGCCGTTGTCGATGGGGTAGGCGACCCGGCACCGGTCGCAGTGCAGCTCGCTCCCGTTGCGGAGGGCGCCGTGGCAGCGGGGACAGCGCAGCGCGTGGTACCAGGGAATCCCGGCACCCGTGTCGCCGGGCACATGTTTCGAAAGCGTCATCAGACTGCCAATCCAGCGAGAAAGGAAAGGGGCCACGCGCGGCCGGATCTTGGACTACCAGCCCATACTACGGAACGTGACCGCGTAGTCGCTGTCACGTGGTGGCCGTGTCTCCGGGCGTGCCGTGACCGGCGAGAGACCTTCGGCGTCCGGACCTTACGGCGGGTAACGCGCGACCTCTCAACCTGGACAAAGGCTGGTAAGAATAGTGTTGGGGCGGAGCGTCCAGGTGCTTCGGGTGATGCTGCGCTTGCCACCCTTGCGCGCATGACCACGACTCGGCCTCTTCGTCCTTCTTCGCCAGGCCCGCACGCGACCGGGCCGCATACCCGGGCGGCCCGAAAACGGACGTGGACGCTCTGGGTCGCGCTGCTCGTCTGCGGGGCGGTCGTGGCCGCCATCGGACCTCTCGGAATCGGCCGGGCGACGAAGTCGCTCGCGAACGCCGGCCGGGTCGCCAACGTCCGGCCGGAGGTCATCCCGGCCGCCGCGAAGAAGGCGGGCGGCTCCGGGAAGGCGCACCGGACGAAGAAGCCGGCGGACTCGCGCGGGCCGAAGAAGCGGGCGCGATCCCCGAAGGCGCGGGGGCCGGAGGAAGTGGCGCGCGGCCTGCGTAAAACGCGGAACCTGGAGAAGGCGGCGGTCGACTTCCAGAAGGCGCACGGGCGGGGAAAGGGGGTCGGCTTCCAGAGGGCGCAGAAGCAGGGAACCGCACGCGGCGGGCGCGCTGCGGCCTGCCCGCCGACCTCCGTGATCTGCATAGAGAACAGCCTCCCGGGCAACCCCGCCGCCGAGTGGGACGTCCCCGGCGCCGGTGACAGCAACATCCAGGGCTACGCCACGCAGATGAGCGTCAACATCGGGGAGACCGTGCAGTTCAAGGTCGACACCGCGGCGACCGCCTACCGCATGGACATCTATCGCATCGGTTACTACGGCGGCATGGGCGCGCGCAAGATCGCGACGATCCACCCCTCGGCGACACTCCCGCAGACGCAGCCGGCGTGCCTGACCGACCCGGCGACCGCCCTGGTCGACTGCGGTAACTGGGCGGTGTCCGCCTCCTGGGCGGTGCCGAACACCGCCGTCTCCGGCGTCTACATCGGCAAGCTGGTCAGGGAGGACGGGACGGCCGGCGCCAGCCATGTGATCTTCGTGCTCCGGGACGACGCCCGGAACTCGGAACTGCTGTTCAAGACCTCTGACGCCGCCTGGCAGGCGTACAACGCGTACGGCGGGAACAGCCTGTACTACGGGAACGCCCCGATCGGCCGCGCCTACAAGGTCAGCTACAACCGCCCGTTCACGACGAACTGCTGCACCTGCTGCCTGGGCGACAACAACACCTGGTTCTTCACCGTCGAGTACCCCATGGTCAGGTGGCTGGAGGCCAACGCCTACGACGTCAGCTACTTCTCCAGTGTCGACACCGCCGCACGAGCGCCGCTCATTCTCCAGCACAAGGTGTTCATGTCGGTCGGACACGACGAGTACTGGTCCGACGATATGAGAACGAACGTGGAGAACGCCCGAGATAACGGGGTCAATGTCGCCTTCTTCTCCGGGAACGAGATGTTCTGGAAGACCAGGTGGGAGCCCAGCATCGATGGCACGTCGACCGCGTTCCGCACGATGGTGTGCTACAAGGAGACACACGCCAACGCCAAGATCGATCCGAGCCCTCAGTGGACCGGGACGTGGCGCGATCCGCGTTTCTCCCCGCCGTCCAACGGCGGAAGACCGGAGAACGCCGTGACGGGGACGTTGTTCATGGTCAACGGCGTCGTGAACGACTCGATGACCGTGCCCGCCACCTTCGCCCAGATGCGGCTGTGGCGGAACACCTCCGTCGCGAACCTCCAGCCGGGCCAGGTGGCGACCTTCCCGGCGGGGACGCTCGGCTTCGAGTGGGACGAGGCCCCGGACAACGGATTCATGCAGTCGGGGCCCGTGAAGCTTTCGAGCACGACCCTGGCGAAGCCGACGCAGTATCTGCTGGACTTCGGCAGCACGTTCGGCGCCGGGGTGGCCACGCACAGTCTCAAGCTCTACAAGACCGCGAGCGGCTCTCTGGTGTTCGGAGCGGGCACCGTCCAGTGGGCGTGGGGGCTGGACGCCAACCACACCTACCCGGGCACTCCCGTCAGCATCGACATGCAGCAGGCGACGGTCAACCTCTTCGCCGACATGTGCAACTGCCAGCCGGTCACGTTGCAACCGGGTCTGGTTCCGGCCACCCAGTCGACGGACACCGCTCCTCCGACCTCGGCGATCGCCAGTCCCTCGGCCGGTACCTCCTTGGTGGGCGGCACCACCGTCACCGTTCAGGGAACGGCGGCCGACACCGGGGGTGGGGTCGTGGCGGGCATCGAGATCTCCTTCGACGGCGGCACCCGGTGGTTCCAGGCCACCGGGCTCACCAACTGGCAGTACAACTGGGCCCCGCCCAACATCTCCGGGCCGGTCACCATCAAGGTGCGGGCGGTCGACGACATCGGCAACCTCCAGGTGGTCCCGACCTCGATCACCGTCAACGTCACCGTGCAGTGCCCCTGCACGATCTGGCCGCCGACGACCGTGCCCACCATCGTCTCGGCGAACGACACCAACTCCGTCGAGCTCGGCGTGAAGTTCCGCGTGACGACCGCGGGGTTCATCAGGGGCATCCGGTTCTACAAGGGCACGACGAACACGGGCACGCACACGGGGAGCCTGTGGTCCTCGACGGGACAGCTACTGGCGACCGCGACGTTCACCAATGAGACCGCGTCCGGCTGGCAGCAGGTGAACTTCTCGGTGCCCGTCCCGGTCAGCATCAACACCACCTACGTCGCCTCCTACTTCGCGCCGAACGGCAGATACTCCTACGACCTCTCGTATTTCCAGACAGGGGTGGTGAACGGAGCGCTCACGGCGCTCGCCAACGGTGCCGACGGGGGCAACGGCGTCTACCAGTACGGAGCGACCAGCGTCTTCCCCACGAGCACGTACCAGGCCACCAACTACTGGGTCGACGTGGTCTACACGCCCTCCAACAGCCTGTGGGACAACTCGGCGGTTCCGGCCGTCCCCGCCGCCCCCGACTCCACCCCCGTCACGCTCGGTGTGAAGTTCCAGGCGAACACCACCGGAGAGATCAGGGGAATCCGGTTCTACAAGGGCGCGCAGAACACCGGCACTCATATCGGCGGTCTGTGGACCACCGGCGGTCAGTTGCTCGCCAGCGCGACCTTCACCAACGAGACCGCGTCGGGCTGGCAGCAGGTGAACTTCTCGACGCCCATCTCGGTCACGGCCGGCACCACCTACATCGCGTCCGCCTATACGGCGTCGGGACATTTCCCGTACACGTCGCAGTACTTCAACACCCAGTACAGCAACCCGCCGCTCCTGGCACTGGCGAACGGCGCGCAGGGGGGTAACGGGGTGTACAACTACAACGCGGCGAACACGTTCCCCTCGAACTCCTTCCAGGCGACCAATTACTGGGTCGACGTGGTGTTCGCGCCGTCCAACAGTCTGTGGGACAACACGACGGTTCCCGCCGTGGACTCGCACACCGATCCCAGTGCGGTCGTGCTGGGAGTGAAGTTCCAGGCGACCACCAACGGGACGATCAGGGGAATCCGGTTCTACAAGGGCTCGCTCAACGTCGGCACCCATATCGGCAGCCTGTGGACCACCGACGGTCAGTTGCTGGCCAGCGCGACCTTCAGCAACGAGACCGCGTCGGGCTGGCAGCAGGTGTTCTTCGACACTCCTGTCCCGGTGACCGCGGGTACCACCTACGTCGCCTCGTACAACACCACGACCGGGCACTTCTCGTACACACTGCAGTACTTCACCGGCCAGTACACGAACAACCCGCTCCTCGCACCGGCCGACGGCGCGTCCGGCGGCAACGGCGTGTACAACTACAGCGGGACGAACACGTTCCCGTCGAACTCCTACCAGGCGACCAATTACTGGGTCGACGTGCTGTTCGACCCCAGCAGTTAGCCGTGGGTCCCCCCTCCCCTGAGATCGGGGGAGGGGGAGGAGCCACGTCAGGTGGCGGACGGGCGGGAGGAGGGGAGACGGGGCCGGGCCAGGCCCTGCCGCGTTGCCTACGGGCGGCTGCCGTACTTGACCGGCACCAGTTCGAGGAACATCTGGGAGGGGCGCCCGCCCATCCGCATCCGCACGAGGTCCAGGCCCGCGAACGCGGAGGCGAGCAGCGGGAACAGCGGGTGCCGCGTCACCGGCCGCTCGGCCGATATCGTCACCCACCCCCGGCGCGCCAGCGCGGCCAGCACGCTGGTGCTCCAGAACGGCGCCCCCTGCGTGTAGGAGAACCGGCGCACGGCGAACCCGCTGTCCTCGGCCAGCTTCGTGAAGTTCCGCCGGTCGAACAGGACCCAGTGCCTCGGGCAGTGGTAGCCACCCCAGTCGCGGTGCCGGAACAGCCGCGCGTCCCAGCTGTCGGTGTTCGGCGTCTTGATCAGAATTGTGCCCTGAGGGGTGAGATGGCGGCGCAGCGTGCGCAGCACCTCGCCAGGCTCGCTGACGTGCTCGATCAGGTTGATGAGAAGGATGAGGTCGAACCGGTCGTCAGTGGCGAAGTCCTCGACACGGCCGCAGAAGTAGTGGTGCCCCCGCGAGACGGCCCGGGTGCGGGCTTCCGGGTCGAGGTCGACGACCTGCGTGTACGTGATGCGGGAGTCGAGCCGGCGTACGACGTCGAGCTGCCGACCGTCCCCGCCGCCCACGTCCAGAACGCTCAAGCGGGTGCCGGACAGCCCGGACAGGATGCGGCGGAAGCGCAGGGCGTCCAGGGCGTCCTTGATCCGGTGGACGAACGACCGCTCCTCGGCGCTGTAGGCGTAGTAGTTGGGGGGATAGATCTGGCCGAGCAGGTCGACCGGCATGGGGTCGATGAACACGACGCCGCACGAGGCGCAGCGGTAGTAGTCGAACTCCTCGTCGGTGGTGCGGTACTCGACGTCGCGCGCCCGCGCCCACCGGCGTGCCGTGTCACCGGCACACGCCGGGCACGTGGGTGCCGGCTTCCCGCTGTACCGGCCCGCCGCCGCCCGCGGCGCGGTGGACTCGCTCATATCCGGTCCAGTTGGCGCCAGGCGCGGTAGTAGGTGGTCTGGCGCTGCCGCAGCAGAGGGGCGATCTCGGTGCCCATCAGGAATCTCTCCACTTCTCCGAGCCGGGTGAAGGACACGCTCGGGTCCCAGTGGTGCAGCAGGTGGCGGTTGAACCCCGCCGAGCCGAAGACCGTCGCGAACGGGCCGCCGCCGAAGAGCCGGTTCACCGGCCCGTGCTCGACGCGCCGGTAGTCGGTCCTGTCATCGGCGAACTCGCTGCGGTGTTCGAGCACCTGGCGCACCGTGTTGATCAGTGGCAGGAACACCAGCTGGCCGAGCACCCAGGAGAGGGCCAGCGCGAACGCCCCGCGCCACAGGGCGCAGCCGACGATCGAGCCGTTGACCAGGCAGGCGGCCAGGAACACCGGGCCGAGGGACGCGGTCCTGCCGGTCTCCGCGGCCGGTGACTTGCTCCTCATCAGCTCGCGGTACTCCTTCAGGGCGCGGACCAGGCGGATGCCGGTGACCCCTTCGAGGAGGAACCGCGAATCGAGCGGCAGGAAGTAGCTGCGCTCGGGGTCCCGCGTCGTCCCGAGATAGCGATGGTGATCGAAATGCACCTTCCGGTACGCCCTGACGTCCATTCCGACGAGGCTCCCGACGAAGACGTTCGTCAGCACATCGCTGGCCCGCCGGCCGGGTGCGAGGTTGTAGTGGGCGCCTTCGTGGAGGTAGGTCGTCAGGTAGTGCAGGCAGAAGCCGATCGCGAGGCCGCCGGCGACGGCCGGCGCGATCGCGGCGGGCAGCCTGCCGGCGGCGGTGCTCCCCAGCGATGCGACCGCGACCGCGGACAGCGCGAGTCCCAGGTGCCCCGCGAGAAGGGTTCCCCACACCACGCCCCAGCGTGGGCGCAGAGTACGGCGGAAATCCACGTATCGCCGGCTCGAGGTGTCGACCAGGGTGGACGGCCGCACCATGCCGATGTCGGCGACCGTCACCTCAGCCGGCATTCCACTCTCCCGCGTCAGAGGCCGTGAGGCCGGAGGCCGCGGAGTCGTACGGGCGATGCGCTCTCGCGATCAGCGAGACCCCCGGCAGCGACCTGACCGGCAGGTACCGCTCGGCGACGACCACGGCGGAGAGGGCCAGGTTGACAAGAGGTGGCGTCTCCATGACGTCGGACCCGGAGATGTGCTTCCTGCGGCGGGCGACGATCGGCCTCAGCAGGACGTTCCAGCTCCACATGCGCTCCAGGACCAGGCATTCCCCGATCATCAGCGCGCGCAGCCCGTCCCGGGTGTACCGGCGGAAATGGCCGGACGCGACGTCGTGCGCCGACCAGAGCGCCATGTCGCAGGGCACCGTGATCAGCGCGGTCCCTCCCGGCCGAAGCACGCGTACGAGCTCGCGGACGGCCCTGTCGTCCTCCTCGATGTGCTCCAGCACGTCGAACGCCAGGACGAGGTCGAAGTGCTCGTCGGGAAGAGGCAGGTGCCTCGCGTCGGCGTGGATCGCCGACAGGCCGCGCGTGCGCGCGAGTTGCACCGCGGTCTCCGAGAAGTCCGCGACCAGCGCGTCCCACCCGTGCTCGATGAGAACGCGGGTGTTGCCACCCCCGGCCGCGCCGATGTCCAGCGCCCGGCCCGGCCCGCCGAGCCGGCGCAGCTCACGGGCGAGGATGGCACGTCGCTCGCGGAACCACCAGTGCCGGTCCTCGAGTTCGAACGTGCGGCGGATCTCTGTGGCCTCCATGTTCCCTCCAACGATCAGTGACCGGTCGTCTTCATCGGGCGCCACCAGTCCTGGTGATCGCGGTACCACCGGACGACCTCGGTCAGTCCTTGCTCGAAGCCGACCCGGGGCTCGAACCCCATCGCCCGGATCTTGGCGCTGTCCACGGAGTAGCGCCGGTCGTGGCCGAGCCTGTCCGGCACGGGCGCGATCCTCTCCTGGCCCGCGCCGAAGGCGGCGAGCAGCCGTTCGGCGAGCGCCCGGTTGGTGAGTTCCACCCCGCCGCCGATGTTGTAGATCTCGCCGGGCCCGCCCTTTTCCAGCACGAGCTGGATGCCCTGGCAGTGGTCGTCGACGTGGAGCCACTCGCGCACGTGACCGCCGTCGCCGTACAGGGGGACCCGCAGCCCGTCGACCAGGTTGGTGACGAAAAGCGGGATCACCTTCTCGGGGTGCTGGTAGGGGCCGTAGTTGTTGGAGCAGCGGGTGACCCGTACATCGAGTCCGTAGGTCTGGTGGTAGGCGCGGCACAGAAGGTCGGCTCCCGCCTTCGCCGCCGAGTAGGGCGAGTTGGGGAGCAGGGGCGCCGACTCGCTCCAGGACCCCACGGCGACGGACCCGTACACCTCGTCTGTGGAGACGTGGACGACGGTGGACACGCCGGCCTCCAGCGCCGCCTGCAGGAGCCGCTGGGTGCCCTGCACGTTGGTCACCACGAAGTCCGCGGCGCCGGTTATCGACCGGTCGACATGTGTCTCCGCCGCGAAGTTCACGATCGCGTCATGGCCGGGCACCACCTCGCCGAGCAGCCGGGCGTCGGCGATGTCCCCCTTCGTGAAGGCGTAGCGCGGGTGTCCCGCGACGGGCTGGAGATTCGCCTCGTTGCCCGCGTAGGTGAGTTTGTCCAGCACCGTCACGTGGGCGTCATCCCAGGCGGGGTAGGCGCCGGACAGCAGTGACCGCACATAGTGGGAGCCGATGAACCCGGCCCCGCCGGTGACCAGGATCTTCATGCCCGCACCTGCACTCTGCTGTGGTCGCCGACCATGAGCTGGAGCGTGTTGGGCACGCCTTCGGACCGGGTGACCTCGACGTTGCGGCCGATGAGGGAGTACGTCAGCCGTGAGACCCCCCTGATGGTGGAGTCCTGCAGAACGATGGCGTACTCCACCTCCGCGTCCTCCACCACGCAACTGTCCCCGATCGAGGTGTAGGGGCCGATGTACGAGCCGCTGATCCGGGTGTGGGCGCCGATGAGCGCTGGGCCGCGGATCACCGAGTTCCGTACCGAGGCCCCCGCCTCGATGACGACGCGCCCCGTGACGTCCGACAGCGCGTCCACGGTTCCCTGTGTTCGCGGGTCGATGGCCTCAAGGACGATGCGGTTGCATTCCAGCATGTCCTGCAGGCGGCCCGTGTCCTTCCAGTAGCCGCTGACGAGATGTGAATGGACCCGGAAGCCGTGGTCGACGAGCCACGTGATCGCGTCGGTGATCTCCAGCTCGCCGCGCGCGGACGGCGAGATCGCCCGGACCGCTTCGTGGATCCGGGGGGAGAAGGTGTAGACGCCGACGATCGCGAGGTCACTGCGCGGATCGTCCGGCTTCTCCTCGAGCGCGAGGATCTCGCCTCCCGGCCCGAGCTCGGCGACCCCGTAGAACTGCGGTTCGGTGACCTTGGTGACCAGGATCTGAGCGTCGTAGTCACCCTTGCGGAAGGCGTCGACCAGATCGGTGATGCCGCCCACCAGGAAGTTGTCGCCAAGGTACATCACGAAGGGCTCGTCGGCGAGGAACTCCCGTGCGATGAGCACGCAGTGGGCGAGCCCGAGGGGGGCCTCCTGCTGGATGTAGGTGACGGCGAGGCCGAACGCCGAGCCGTCGCCGACGGCGTCGCGAACCTCCCGGCCGGTGCTGCCGATGATGATGCCCACCTGGGTGATTCCGGCGTTCCGGATCGCTTCCAGCCCGTAGTAGAGCACCGGTTTGTTGGCGACGGGTACGAGCTGCTTCGCCGAGGTGTGGGTCAGCGGACGCAGCCTCGTACCCTTGCCGCCGGCCAGAACGAGCGCCTTCATCGCTGACCTCATCCTTCCCCGGGGAACACATGGCCACGGTGGGCCGGCTGTCGGCCCGAATCTATGGCCGACCGGATTCAGAGCTCCCGGACGACGTCCGCCTTTGCCGAAGAATGTGCGCCGGGTTGCCGGTACCAGGCATGCCTTCCCGCGACCGCGGCAGGTCCACGAGAGAGGATTGTGGCCGGCTTCCGGGAGATGATCGGGGGATCAATGTCGGTGTCGGTCGTCATACCGTGTTACCGCTCCGCGAGAACTCTTCCGGCGCTGGTGGGCAGGCTCATGCCGGTTCTTCGTCAGCTCTCCGTCCGTCACGAGGTGATCCTCGTCGTCGACGGAAGCCCGGACGACACCTGGAGCACCGCCGCCGAGCTCGCCTCCCGGGTCGGCGCCGTCCGCGCGATCCATCTCTCGCGCAACTACGGTCAGCACAACGCCCTGGTGGCGGGCATCAGGGAGGCGGTGTTCGACGTCGTCGTCACGATGGACGACGACCTGCAGCACCTGCCGGAGCAGATTCCGCTCCTGCTGGCCACTCTCGAAGGCGACCGGCTCGATCTGGTGTACGGCGTGCCGCACGAGGAGGAGCACGGGTCCGTGCGAAGCCTCGCGTCCCGGTCGGTGAAGGGCGCCATGGCGGTCGCGCTGGGAGTGCGCGCCGCCCGCGCGATCAGCGCCTTCCGTGCCTTCCGTACGTGCCTGCGCGAAGGATTCGAGGAGCTGTCGGGACCACACGCGTCCATCGACGTGGCTCTGTCCTGGGCGACCACGCGGGTGGGCTCGGTCAAGGTCCATATGAGCGAGCGCCACCACGGGCGATCCGCCTACACGCCGCGCCTGCTCGTCCGGCACGCGATGAACATGCTCCTCGGTTACAGCACCACGCCCCTCCGGGTGGCGAGCTGCCTCGGGTTCCTCGTCGGTGTCGTGGGCCTGCTCCTCGGCTGCGCCGTTCTGTGGAGCTTCCTCGCGGGCGACACCACGGTGGCCGGATTCACCACGATCGCCTCGATGGTCGCCATCTTCTCCTCCGCCCAGCTGCTGTCCATCGGAGTCCTCGGCGAGTACGTCGGCCGGATCCACGGCAACGGCATGGGCCGGCCCACCTATGTGGTGCGTGAACGTGCCGGCTCACCGGCCTCCCCCGACGTTCCCTGGCAGCCGGGCGGAAGTAGCACGGCGTTCAGGGGATGAGCCCGTCCTTGACCAGGTGAACCGTGAGGACCGCCCGCACGGGCTCGAACCCGTATCTCGCCCACGCCTTCTGCACCCGGGTGTTGTGCCCCTGCGTGGAGATGACGATCTCTTCGGCGCCGCGCGCCAGCGTGCCGTCCTCGATTCCCTTCAGCAGGTGCGCGTACAGGCCGCGCCCCTGCGCCTCTGGCACCACCCCGGCGAGCAGGATCTCCGTCCGGGGACCCTGCTCATCGAGCGTCGCGAGTCCGAGGTAGGTGTCCGAGGACGCGGTCGCGAGCGCGAGGCATCTTCCCTCGGCGGCGGACCTCAGCGCCCATTCCTGGTAGCCGGCGAGTGCCTCGGGGGCGCCGAACAGGGGATTGGCCGAGTAGTGACTGCCGTAGGCGGCGAAGATCTCGGACACGAGCGAGGTCACGGCGGCCGCGTCGGTGACCCTGGTCGTGTGCGGTCCCTGTGCCGGCTCGGGCTGGCGGCCCTCTCCCGCCCGCAGACGCCAGTACGAAAGGGAGTCGGCGAATATCGCGGTGC
Organism: Sphaerisporangium sp. NPDC088356; assembly: GCF_040685555.1. Lineage (NCBI taxonomy): Bacteria > Bacillati > Actinomycetota > Actinomycetes > Streptosporangiales > Streptosporangiaceae > Sphaerisporangium > Sphaerisporangium sp. NPDC088356. Next base: position 6,539 of record NZ_JBFBIK010000069.1, on the reverse strand, counting down.
GGCCGAGCATGGCGAGCTTCGCGAACCAGTCGACCCGGTCCGCCGGGTAACGGAGCACGATGACGTCCGCCGCGGACCCGAGCACGGCTTCCCGGACCGTGGAGTACGAGGAGGGGTGCTCGGAGTGGACGGTGAGGCGATCGACCGAACACCCGAAACGAGCGGACTCCAGAGGTGAGGCCACGGCCCGCGCGCCGAGCACGTCACGCCCCACCGTCAGCTCATCTTGTAGGTCTGCACGGCGTCGAGCACCCGTGTCACCCCTGCCTCGCTGAGATCGGCGAACAGCGGCAGCCGTACCAGGCGGTCGGCGACCTGCTCGGTGACGGGGCAGCCGCCCGGGGCCACGCGCCCGTACCGCAGGGCGGCGGGAGCGGTGTGCAGCGGCTGGTAGTGGAACGCCGCCTGTACACCCCTGCCGGCGAGGTGGTCGATGAACGCCTGGCGGTTCCGCAGGTCAGGGAGGAGCAGGTAGTACAGGTGGGCCGGATGCGCGCAACCCTCTGGGATCACCGGCTGGGAGACCTCGTGCTTCGTCGCCCAGCCCGCCAGTTCCTCGTGATACCGGCGCCAGATGGCGTGGCGGCGGAACTGGATGTCGTCGAAGCACTCCAGCTGGGAGGTCAGTTGCGCGGCGAGCACGTCGGACGGCAGGTAGCTGGAGCCGATGTCGATCCACCGGTACTTGTCCACCTGGCCGCGGAAGAACTGGCTGCGGTCCGTGCCCTTCTCCCGGATGATCTCGGCTGGGGCCACCAGGGCGGCATCGTTGAGGAGCAACGCGCCGCCCTCGCCGCACTGCACGTTCTTCGTCTCGTGGAAGCTCTGCGCGGCCATGCGGCCGAACGATCCGAGAGGCCGCCCCTGGTAGTACCCGCCGAGCCCGTGCGCGTTGTCCTCGATCAGAGTGAGGCCGTGCCGTTCGGCGATCTCGCCCATGGCCTCCATCGCGCAGGCGACACCGGCGTAGTGGACGACCACGATGGCCCGGGTGCGGTCGCTGATCGCGGCCTCGACGAGGCTCTCGTCGATGTTGAGGGTGTCGGGCCTGCAGTCGACGAACACCGGCACCGCCCCGCGCAGGGCGTAGGCGTTGGCCGCCGACACGAAGGTGAACGACGGCACGATCACCTCGTCGCCGGGGCGCAGGTCGAGCAGGATCGCCGACATCTCCAGCGCGTGAGTGCAGGACGTGGTCAGCAGGACCTTGCACGACCCCGTCATCTCCCGCAGAAGTTCGGCGGCCCGCCGGGTGAACGGCCCGTCGCCTGAGGTGGATCCCTGGCGCAGGACCTCCGCGAGGTAAGGGAGCTCGTTCTTCGAGATATGCGGTCGATTGAATGGAATGGTCGCAAGACCGGTCATGCTCACCATCGCATTGAACAATGACCGGACTTGCCGACACGCGAGGTGACCGCACCGCCTGGAAAGCTCTTACCCAAGCCTTACGCCTACATCGCGGAGCCGCCCTCCCGGCTCACCCCGGTGCGCCGCTAGCTGGTGGTGAACACGACATCCACCCAGTAGTTCGCGGATTGGTGGGTGCTGGTGGGGAAGGTGTTCGTCGCATTGTAGAGATAGATCCCGTTTCCGTCCTCGTCGCCGTCCGCGAGCGCGTACAGGGAGCCGCTCGTGTACTGAGAGGTGAAATACGGGGATGTGGAGGAGAAGAACCCTGAGGTGGTCTGGTAAGAGGCCACATAGGTGGTGCCGGCGGTGATCGGCACGGGGGTGGCGAAGTTCACCTGCTGCCAGCCGGACGCGGTCTCGCCGGTGAAGGTCGCGCTGGCGAGCAGCGAGCCGCCGCTGGTCCACAGGCTGCCGGTATGGGTGCCGGTGTTCAGGGATCCCTTGTAGAACCGGATGCCGTCGATGGTCCCGTTCCTGGTGGCCCTGAATTTCACGCCGACCACCACGGGCCGGGAGTCGGGGTTGGACGCCACGGCCGGCGTGGCCGAGTTGTCCCACAAGCTCTTCGACGGCACGAACACGACGTCGACCCAGTAGTTGGTGGACTGGAAGGTGTTGGACGGGAAGGCGTTCGCCGGGCTGTAGTTGTAGACGCCGTTGCCGTCCTCCGCGCCGTCCGCGAGTGCCAGCAGCGGGTCATTCGTATATTGCGAGGTGAAGTACTGCAGCGTGTACGAGAAATGCCCGGTCAGCGTTTGATACGACGCGATGTAGGTGGTGCCGGCGGTGATCGGCACGGGGGTGGCGAAGTTCACCTGCTGCCAGCCGGACGCGGTCTCGCCGGTGAAGGTCGCGCTGGCGAGCAGGGAGCCGCCGCTGGTCCACAGGCTGCCGACATGGGTGCCGGTGTTCGGCGAGCCCTTGTAGAACCGGATGCCGTTGATCGTGCCGTTGGCCGTGGCCTTGAACTTCACGCCGAGCACGACGGGCAGGGTGTCGGGATTGGACGCGACGGCCGGCACGGCCGTGCTGTCCCAGAGCGTGCTCGTGACGACCTGGAGCACCTGGGCCGACGTGCTCGGGGCGAAGTGGATGATCGCCTGTCCGTCAGGGGTGTCGCCGCCCAGGTAGACGGCGGTGATCGGATGCTGTCCCGCGGCGAGGCTCGAGATGGTGAGCACGGCCGGTCCCGAGCCTGACTGGTTGGCGGAGCCGATGATGGTCGCGCCGTCCTTGAAGGCCACCTGACCCTGCGGCACGACCGAGCCGGAGACCGCGCTGACCGTGGCGGTCAAGGTGATCGACTGCCCCCTCCGGGAGGGGTCGGCCGACGTGGTCAGAGTGGTCGTGGTCGGAGGGTCGTTCGGGACGGTGACGCGGGTCTTCGGAGGGTTGCTGGTGCCCTGGAGGGTCGCCGTGCCGTTGAGGGCGAAGATCCGGCCGAAGACGGCGGCACCGCTGCTCACCGCGACGGAGTTCGTGGCCAGGACGTTCCCCCGGAAGGTGCAGAACGTGCCAAGGGTGCCCGAATCGGTGAGCTGCCAGAACACGTTGTTCGCTTGGGCGCCGTTGACGAGGTTGATGTTGCTGGCGTTCGCGGTGGTGAGGGTGGCGGCCCGGAAGATGAAGACGGCATCCGGGTCGCTCTGGGCGTCGAGCGTGAGCGTCCCGGTTATCTGGAAGTTCCCGCCGGTGGGGGTGTAGACCCCAGGTGTCCGGGTGGTCCCGCCGAGCTCCGCGGCGACGGTGACGACGGGAGTCCGTCCGGCGACGTCGTTGTAGGCGGCGACCAGATCGCTCTTGGCCGCCGAGGCGGTGGCGTCACCCGCGTGCGTCGCGCCGCTCACGGTGCCGGGCGGGAAGCCCGTCACCGAGGTGCCGGGGCTCACTCCGAGATCTCCGGTGATCGAGGTGAGGTCGGTGTTCGTGACCGCGGTGCCGGCCAGGACCCCGAAGGACGCGGCGCTGCCGAGGTTCACCGGTGGCTGTGCCGCGCTCGCGCCGGATGAGGTCATGACGACCATGACCATCGCGAGGAGGACGGAGAGGGCGGCGGCGAGGCACGACCTGCCGATGCGTGGACGGATGGAGGAGATGCTGGCGCTGTGCCTGGGCTTCGACATGGCAATCAACTTTTCGACGACGTGGAGCTTGGTCAGTGACCGGCCTGAACCGTGCTGAGGCCCGGCCTTGTGATCGTGGCGGAGCAGGTGTCCGAGTCGTCTTATCTGTCGTGCATGGCGGAGGAACGGTTGTTACGCAAATGGAGAATTCATCAGATACGCAACAATTGCGCCTTCAATGGTGTCGACTACGGGGCTACGTTCGATCATTGGATACTTCTGGTGACGTGCTGTGTTGTGAACTTTACTCCTGCATGGCCTTATCTCTATTTGTTAAGGGACTGAATAGGCTTCGTGTGCTTTAAATGGTGATTTAAGGGATTTGGCATTCGACCCGTTCAAGTGAGGCCGCGGGGAGGCGCCTGGTATGCGCGAGTCGCTAGCTCCCGCGGTTGACCACCTGCTGGACCAGTACGGGCGACCGGCTCGGCACGAAATGGACCCAACTCTCGTCGACGGCGGTGCCCCCGCCGACGTACACGGCGGTCATCTGGCGTGGGCCGACGGCGAGTGCCGAGGTCGTGAACGTCGCGACCGCCGAGCTGAGCGGCGCCGAGCCGATGACGTTGGCGCCGTCCTGGAAGCTCACCACACCGGTGGGGAGGAACGAACCGACGTTCCCGTGCACCGTGGCGGTGAAGGTCACGGGATCGCCTTGCTGGGAGGGGTTCGGCGAGGAGGTCAAGGTCGTGGTGGTCGGCGGGTCGTCCGGAGTGGTGACGCGAGTGGCCGGCCCGGTGGTGGTGCCGTCGATCGTGACCACGTTGTGGAGGGCGATGGTGCGGCCGAACATGGCCGTGCCCGAGGTCACCGCGATCGAGTTCCTCGCCAGGAGGTTCCCCCGGAAGGTGGCGTACCTTCCGAGGGTCGCCGAGTCGCCCACCTGCCAGATGACGTTGTCCGCCCGGGCGCCGTTGACGAGGTCGATGTTGCTGACCCTGTCCGTGACCAGGGATGTCGCCTGGAAGATGAAGGTGGCGTCAGGGTCCGCCTGGGCGTCGAGGTGGAGCGTCCCGCTCAGGGTGAAGACGCCGCCCGGCGTGCGGTAGACACCGGGGGTCATCGTCGAGCCGTTGCCGAGGACCGCGGGCACGGTCGCCGTGGGCGTCCGGCTCGCGGCGTCGTTGTAGGCGGCGACCGCGGCGGCCATCTCCCTTTGCGCCTCGGCGTCGTTCAGATCGATGGATCCCCGCACCTGGCCGGGCGGGAAGCCGCTCACGAAGGTTCCCGGGCTCACGTTGAGATCCCCGGTCACTGTGATCTTGTTCGTGCCGGTCACCGCCATGCCGGCCATGACCGCGCAGTCCATCGCATAGCCGAGATCCACAGGTGGCACCGCGGCACTAGGACCGCGGGACGCGTCCGCCGTGACGCTCGAGGAACGCGGGGCGGCCGGGCCGATCGCCACGGCGCTCGAGGTGGGCAGAGCGAGGGATGGGACCGCCATGACGATGACCGAGACGATCACCGCCGACCGGGAACGACCGGTATTCCTCCGGAGAATGCGCGGGCAACTGGTACTTATCATGCTGTCGTTCCTTCTCCGGTATCAATGCCATTTGAATCGGCGACCCACGTCACTATTGCCGGTCTTGCGGCGCATGACCGAACGACACGCCCGGATCGCCGCTGGATCGACTTATAAGAAGGCCCGCCTTTTACAGTCGTTCCTGTACTTTTTCGAAACGCCGGGGGGATCTGATATGGCAGACAAGCTGGTCGTCGTCGGGCAGGGGTATGTGGGCCTGCCCTTGGCGATGCGGGCCGTCGAGACCGGATTCGACGTCGTGGGCATCGACGTGGACGAGTGGCGTGTCAAGCGGCTGAACGCGGCGGAGTCCTATGTCGAGGACATCAGCGGCTACGTGCTCGCCGCCGCGCATGCTTCGGGCCGTTACCTCGCCAGTACGGATTACGCCGCCGCGGAGGGGTTCGACGTCTGCGTGATCACTGTGCCCACGCCTCTCCGCGACGGCGCTCCCGACCTGCGGCACATCGGCTCGGCCGGCGAATCCATCGCGCCGCTGGTACGGCCGGGCACCACGGTGATCCTGGAGTCCACCACCTATCCGGGCACCACCGAGGAGCACCTGCGTCCGCTGCTCGAGGCGGGCTCCGGTCTGCGCACGCCCGAGGACTTCTTCCTCGGTTACAGCCCGGAGCGGATCGACCCGGGCAACGGCCAGTGGCGGCTCGACAACACGCCGAAGGTCGTGTCCGGCATCGACGAGGCTTCCCTGGACAGGATCCAGGCGTTCTACCGGCGAATAGTTCAGGAGGTCGTCCCCGTCTCCTCACTGCAGGTCGCCGAGCTCTGCAAGCTTCTGGAGAACACCTTCAGGCATGTCAACATCGCCCTGGTCAACGAGTTGTCCATCTTCGCGCAGCAGCTCAGGATCGACGTCTGGGAAGCGATCGACGCCGCCTCCACCAAGCCGTTCGGCTACATGCGCTTCACCCCCGGGCCCGGTGTCGGCGGTCACTGCCTGCCGATCGACCCGTCCTATCTGTCATGGAGGGTCAAGCGCAGTCTGGGGCACAACTTCAGGTTCGTGGAACTGGCGAACGACATCAACGACCACATGCCGGACAACGTGGTGCAGCGGCTGAGCCTCGCGCTCAACCAGAGGCGCAAGGCGATCAATGGCAGCCAGGTCCTCGTGCTCGGAGTCGCCTACAAGAAGAACGCGGGGGACTGCCGCGAGTCGCCCGCGATCGAGGTGACCAAGGCCCTGTGCAAGCTCGGCGCCGATGTGAGGGTCGTGGATCCGTATGTCGACAGCTCGCTGCTTCCGGCCGAGATGCCCATGGTGCGGTTCACCGAGACAGAGCTGGCCCAGGCGGACGCGGTCCTGGTCCTCACCGACCACGACTGCTTCGACTACGGCCTCGTGCAGCGGGTGAGCCCCTTCGTCTTCGACGCGCGCAACCGCTGTAGAGGCCCCAACGTCGAGTGCCTGTGAGTGCGGACGCCCGTCGGCTCCGAGCGATCGTGAGACGATCGCT
>NZ_JBFBIK010000068.1:0-40652 GCF_040685555.1 Sphaerisporangium sp. NPDC088356 | reverse complement strand
CCCCGGGCGGCCGGTTGTATCTGGCGAAGGTCGGCGAGGTGGAGGTCCGCTGGTCCCGCGCGCTGCCTGCCGGTCCCTCGTCGGTCACGGTCATCGCCGATGCCGCCGGGCGGTACTTCGCCTCGTTCGTGGTCGAGGTCCCCGGCGGCGGCCAGGTCCTGCCCGAGGTCGGCGCCGAGACGGGGATCGATCTGGGGCTCACGCACTATGCGATCCTCAGCGACGGGAGCAAGGTCGCCAATCCGAAGTGGTTGCGGCGGCGGGAGAGGAAACTCGCCAAGCTGCAACGCATCCTGTCGGGTAAGAAGAAGGGGTCCAGGATGGTGATCGGCCTGGTGGTCGGCAACCTCGTGCACCCGGGCGAGGGCCTGCAACTGACCGACGAGCTGCGCAAGGCCGCCGAGGACCAGGCGGCCAAGGGCGGCGAGAGCGACACTACCTCGTTCCTGCTCGGCATCATCCCCCTGACGTTCGTCTCCGCCTTCACCGAGGGCCAGGTGCTGCAGACCCTGCTGGTGGCCCTGCTCACCGGCTTCGCGCTCCAGGCGATGGGCGAGCGGGCGGTTCCGATCCTCAACGGGCTCGCCCACATCCAGCGGCTCGTCTTCCGCGTCCTGGCGATGATCATGTGGGCCGCCCCGGTGGGCGCGTTCGGCGCGATGGCGGCGGTGGTCGGCGCGGGCGGGTTCGGCGCGCTGCGGAGCCTGGCCCTGCTCATGGCCGCCTTCTACGTCACCTGCCTGCTGTTCGTCGGCCTGATCCTCGGGCCGATGCTGTGGTTCGGGGCCGGGATGAACCTGCTGTCGCTGCTGCGCTACCTCGGCAGGGAGTTCCTGCTCATCCTGTCGACCTCCTCCTCCGAGTCCGCGCTGCCGCGCCTGATCGCCAAGATGGAGCACCTGGGGGTGAGCCGCGCGGTGGCGGGCATCACCGTGCCGACGGGGTACTCCTTCAACCTCGACGGGACCGCCATCTACCTCACGATGGCGACGCTGTTCGTGGCGCGGGCGACCGGCGCCCCGCTCTCGATCGGGGAGCAGGTGTCGCTGCTCGTCTTCATGATCATCGCGTCGAAGGGCGCCGCGGGCGTCACCGGGGCGGGGCTCGCGACGCTGGCCGGAGGACTCCAGTCGCACCGGCCCGAACTGGTGGACGGCGTCGGCCTCATCGTGGGCATCGACCGGTTCATGTCCGAGGCCCGCGCGCTGACCAACTTCGCGGGCAACGCGGTCGCCACCGTGCTGATCGGCACGTGGGTGCGGGACTTCGACCGGGAACGCGCCGAGGAGGTGCTCTCCGGGCGGATCCCGTTCGACGAGGCGACGTTCGTGGACGAGCACGACGGCACCGCGCCGCCCCCGGCCTCCGAGGAGCCCGTCCCGGCCGGCGCCGGCCGCTGAGGCGGGTGATCCTCCGGCGGTGAGCCGAAGGGGCCCGGTGCGGGCCCCCTTTCCGAAGTGGGGTGAACCGGCGACGGCCGTGCCGCGTACCTCCAGGTGTCACCCACCGTCTTGGAGGAGGCCACCATTGGCCGGTTCCACCGATCTCAACCTGCTACGCGCTGACGCGCAGGGCCCGTCGTACTTCTCGCTCCCGCGGGGGACCTCCGGGCCTCACGGTGCTCCGGTGGACTTCCGCGTTCCACGCAACCCGTACTTCCCCACGCCGGAGATGGTCGAGTCGCTCGGCAGGAACGTCGCCTCCACCCTGACGAGCTACCCGAGCGACGCCGTCGCCGCCGCGCTCAGCGCGGTCCTCGGGCTCAAGCCCCAGACGGTCGTCATGGGCAACGGATCCACCGAGCTGATCACCTGGATCGACCACCTGCTCGTCCGCGAGAGCCTCGCCGTGCCCATCCCCACCTCCGGCCGCTGGACCGACCAGCCGCTGGAGACCGGCAAGCGGGTCGACATGTTCTCGCTGGCGGAGGCCGACGGCTTCGCGCTCGATGTGGACGCCTACGTGCGGTTCGTACGGAAGAGGGGGTCGCGCGTCGCGGTCGTCTGCAACCCCGGCACCCCCGACGGCGGTTACCTCCCGCGCGGCCAGGTCGTTGATCTGCTCGACAGGCTCTCGGATCTGGACCTCGTGGTCGTGGACGAGTCGTTCATCGACTTCGTGGACGCCGAGCGGGACCCCAGCGTCGCCGACGAGGCGGCCATCAGGCCCAACGTGATCGTGCTGAAGAGCCTGACCAGGAACTTCGGCCTGCACGGCATCCGGCTCGCGTACATGGTGGCGAACCCGGCCCTGGCGGCGAACGTCCGCCGCGTGCTGCCGAGGTGGGGCCTGAACTCCTTCGCGGAGCCGGTCGTCCACCTGCTCAAGGAGCACATGCGGGACTACCAGGACAGCCTGCGGCTGGTGGCGTCGGACCGCCGGTCGATGTTCCAGCGGCTCTCCACGCTGCCCGGGGTCACGGTCTACCCGTCGCAGGCCAACTTCCTCCTGGTCAGGCTGCCCCACGGCAAGGACGGCACGGCCCTGTGCCAGCACCTCGGCTCGGCGCACAACGTGCTCGTGCGCGAGTGCGGCGACAAGCTGGGCTCCAGCAGCCGGTTCCTGCGCCTGGCGGTCGCGCCGGCGCAGGAGGCGCAGCGCCTGGTCGACGCGCTGCACTCCTGCCTGTTCTCCGTGGGCAACGGCAGGGCCGCAGCCGCCATCGGCGCCTCACCGTCCCACCAGGCCGACCCCCCGTACGCGGCCGAAACCCCGTACGCGGCCGAAACCCCGTACCTGGCCGGCACCGCGTACCTGGCCGAGACCCCGTACGCGAGGGACTCCTACGCCGCTTCCCCGTACAAGAGGGAGTCGCCGGCGGCCCACGACCCCTACACCGGATCGTCCTCCTACCCGGGCGATTCCTACGCCGCGTCGTCCTCGTACCAGGAGCCTCCGGCGGCCTCGCCCTCGTACGACCGCTCCGGGCCGGCCTCGTACCAGCGGGAGCTTCCCGCCGCCGCCTCCTACCAGGGCGACCCGTTCGTGGTGGGCAGCGACGACCCCCGGCACGGCCGCCTGGACCCGCTGGACACCACGTCCCGCTGGACGTTCGACGCCAACACCTCCCCCTTCAGCGCCGTGACCTCCGACACCCCCCGCCGCAAAAACGGCGGCAGACCCTGACCGTACGGTCGGCGACGGGAGCCCGCGGTCATCTCGGGCGGCCGCTGCGGTAGACGGCCTTGGTGAGGGCGGTGAGCCGGGCGGCGGAGTCCTTGAAGGCGGCCCCGGCCGGCTGGAGGGTGAGCACGGCGACGATCAGGCGGTCTCCCTTGCCGATCAGGCCGGTCGTGTGGAGCACAGGACGGCTCAGGTTCACCGGGGCCCCGGTCGCCGTGGCCTGCGCGGCGACGCCGGTCGTGGTCTCGGTCGCCGCGAGGCCCGACGCGTCCATGGGCTGGGTCACCGTCTCCGACACGCTGCTCGCACGCGTGCCGGCGCACCGTACGGCGGGCGTGGAGCCGTACCCGGACCAGCCCTGCTTGACCGCCCACGGCCGGGGGAGGGCGCTCGGGATGCCGAAATACTGGTTGAAGTCGTCGGCGGCGCATCGCGTGGCGTTCCGCAGGTGGCCGAGAACCAGATCGCGGACCTTGGGGTCCGCCCGTTCCAGCAGGTAGCGGTACGTCCGCACGACGTCCGCCGCGCTCAGCGCGGTGTAGCCCCAAAAGCCCGGCTTGTACGCGGGAGGCGGCCCGGTGTCGGTCAGGCCCACGCGGCGCACCATGCGGTCGATGACCGCCCGCTGGCCGCCGCGCTTCCAGAAGGCCGTCGCGGCGTCGTCGTCGCTGGAGCGGAGCATCCGCTGGAGCAGGTCACGGTCGCCGGCGGGGATGGCCGTGCCTGGCTTGCGCGACTCCAGGTAGTCCAGCGCGATGAGGATCTTGACGACCGACGCCGACCTGAACCGGGTATGGACCTTGTAGCCGAGCGTCGCCTTCCCCGTGGTGCGGTCGAAGACCATGAAGCCCGCCGCCGTGCCCGCCGACACCCGGGGCGGGCGGGCGGGCGGGGGCGCCCGTGGACGCGGCCGGCGTCGGCGTCGCCTTCACGGTGGACTGCCGGGCGGCGCCGCCGCCCGCGGCCGGTGTGGGCGCCGCCGCGTCCGGCACCGGCTGTACGGTCCCGCAGGCCGCCGTCAGGGCGGCGGTCAGGGCCATCGTCAGGGGCGCACGGCGCGTAAGCCACATCATTCCCCATCCCTACCAGAACGGACATCTCCGGCGCTGCCGATCGCCGGTCAAGGCCGGCGGCGGCCGGCCCGCCAGGCCCGGATGTTCCGTAGGGTGTCGGTTCGGCGACACGCCTGGCGCCGGCACGCATCACCGGTCGTATCCCGGCAATAAGGGCTGCACGGGCTTTTTGAGGAGTGGCATGAACGTACTGGGAATCGACATCGGCGGATCGGGGATCAAGGGTGCCCCCGTGGACACCGTGGCCGGGACGCTTCTGGAGGAGCGCCTGCGGATACCGACGCCCAGCCCGTCGGCTCCCGGCCCCGTGGCCGAGGTCGTCCGGCAGATCGTGGAGCACTTCTCGTGGACCGGGCCCGTCGGGGTCACCTTCCCGGGGGTCGTGGTGGACGGGGTGACCAGGACCGCCGCGAACGTCGACCACGCCTGGATCGACCTTGACGCGAGGAAGATGTTCGCGGACGCGACGGGGCTCGACGTCACGGTCCTGAACGACGCCGACGCCGCGGGCGTGGCCGAGGCGACGTTCGGCGCGGGCAGGGACCGCAAGGGCCTGGTGGTGATGCTGACCTTCGGGACCGGGATCGGCAGCGCCCTGATCATGGACGGCGTCCTCATCCCGAACACCGAGTTCGGGCACATCGAGATCAAGGGCCACGAGGCCGAGCACCGCGCCTCCGACCACGCCCGCGAGGCGCATGACCTGAGCTGGCACAAGTGGGCGCACCGGGTACAGGAGTACCTGGAGCACATCCAGGCGCTGCTGTCCCCGTCCCTGATCATCATCGGCGGGGGAGTGAGCAAGAAGGCGGAGAAGTTCCTGCCGCACATCGGGCTCGCCGGGGCCACCATCGTGCCCGCGATCCTGCAGAACGAGGCGGGCATCATCGGGGCCGCCCTGGCCGCGCGGCCGGTGGACGGCCACTGACGCGGGAGGCGTGGGGCGGCGGGGCGGCGGGGGGGGCCGCCGCCCGGGCGGGCGCGGGCGCGGGGGGGCCGCCCGCGGCGGGGGGGGGGGGCGGCGGGGCCGGGGCGGGCCCCGGCCCCCGGCCGCATTTCCTGGGGGCTTCTGTGTTTGTGCCTGGTCCTGAGGGCACCTTTATCAAGGTGGGCCGGAAGGAGGCACTGTGGAGGTGACCATCGCATTGCGCTTGCCGCGCGATGCAGCGAGCGTGTCCGTCACGAGGCAGATACTTGGTGCGGAGCTGGAGGTGCTCGGCGTCGAGCAGGTGATCAAGGAGGATATCCAGCTGATGCTCACCGAGGCGTGCTCCAACGTGATCACGCACGCCTCAGAGACCGATGAGTACACCGTGAGCGCGCAGCTCATCGCCGACAAATTCCTGATCACTGTGGTCGACACGGGCAACGGGTTCGATCCCGACAAGGTCGGGGCCAGATCTCCGCTGGCCGAGCACGGGCGGGGGCTCCAGATCATGCGGGCACTCGCCGACGACGTGCGTTTCATGAACCGCCCGAAACACGGTGCCATCGTCTGCCTGGAGAAGGCGTTGCGGTACGTCCGAGACTCTCCGGGCGAACTACTCACCGCTCACTGAGCTTGCTCCTCCCCCGCCCGAGAGGGCGGGGGCACGGGGTCACCGGTAAACCGTTGGCGAAGACGGGGGGCGGGTTGCTTATCCTTGCCGGTGGCGGCCGTCTGACGAGATGGCCGGGAAAGCGACCATGGGAACAGCTTCGTTGAAATCGCCCCTGACCGACCTGCGCGAACGCCTGCCGGCCCTGATGCTCCGCGACGAGATCAGGCTGCGCCGCCGTCTCGACGGCGCGCGCAGGGTGCGCGACGGCAAGGCCCTTCGGGCGATCACCGACCAGGTGACCACCGAGATCGAGGCCGCCGAGGCCCGCGTCGGCGCCCGGCGGGCGCTGGTACCCGAGATCACCTACCCCGCGGGCCTGCCGGTCAGCCAGCGCAGGGAGGACATCCTCGACGCCGTGCGGGACCACCAGGTGGTCATCGTCGCGGGCGAGACGGGCTCGGGCAAGACCACACAGATCCCGAAGATCTGCCTGGAGCTCGGCCGGGGGGTCAGGGGCCAGATCGGCCACACGCAGCCCCGCCGCATCGCGGCGCGCACGGTGGCCGAGCGCATCGCAGAGGAGCTGGACACCCCGCTCGGCGACGCCGTCGGGTACAAGGTGCGGTTCACCGACCAGTCCGGCGAGGGCACGCTCGTCAAGCTCATGACCGACGGCATCCTGCTGGCCGAGATGCAGCGCGACCGGCTCCTGTCGCGGTACGACACGCTGATCATCGACGAGGCGCACGAGCGCAGTCTCAACATCGACTTCATCCTCGGCTATCTGAAGCAGCTGCTCCCCAAGCGCCCCGACCTCAAGCTGATCATCACCTCGGCGACCATCGACCCCGAGCGGTTCTCCCGGCACTTCGGCGACGCCCCGATCGTGGAGGTCTCCGGGCGCACCTATCCCGTCGAGGTGCGCCACCGGCCGATCAGCGAGGACCAGGAGGACCAGGCACAGGCGATCGTCGACGCGGTCGACGAGCTGTGCGCCGAGGGCCCGGGCGACATCCTGGTGTTCCTCAGCGGAGAGCGTGAGATCAGGGACACCGCCGAGGCGCTCAAGGGCCGCAAGGAGGAGGTGCTCCCGCTGTACGCGCGGCTGTCGTCCGGCGAGCAGCACCGCGTGTTCCAGGCCCACCGGGGGCGCAGGATCGTCCTGGCCACCAACGTCGCGGAGACCTCGCTGACGGTGCCGGGCATCAAGTACGTCGTCGACCCCGGCTTCGCGCGCATCTCCCGCTACAGCCACCGGCTCAAGGTGCAGCGCCTGCCGATCGAGCCGGTCTCGCAGGCGTCGGCCAACCAGCGAAAGGGCCGCTGCGGCCGCACCTCCGACGGCATCTGCATCCGGCTCTACTCCGAGGAGGACTTCCTCGGACGGCCCGAGTTCACCGACCCGGAGATTCTTCGTACCAACCTCGCCTCGGTCATCCTGCAGATGACCTCGCTCGGGCTCGGCGACATCGCGGCCTTCCCGTTCGTCGAGCCGCCGGACCAGCGGCAGGTGAAGGACGGCGTCAACCTGCTGCAGGAGCTCGGCGCCTTCGACGAGCACCGCAAGCTCACGGCGATCGGCGGGAAGCTCGCCCAGCTCCCGGTCGACCCCCGGCTCGCCCGCATGGTGCTGGCCGCCGACGGCAACGGCTGCGCCACCGAGGTCATGATCATCGCGGCGGCGCTGTCCATCCAGGACCCCCGCGAGCGGCCCTCGGACAAGCAGGCCCAGGCCGACCAGAAGCACGCGCGCTTCGCCGACAAGGAGTCCGACTTCCTGTCCTACCTCAACCTGTGGGACTACCTGCGCGAGCAGCAGAGGGAGCTGTCCTCGGGCCAGTTCCGGCGCATGTGCAAGGCCGACTTCCTCAACTACCTGCGCGTCCGCGAGTGGCAGGACATCTACAGCCAGCTCAAGCAGGTCGCCAAGGGCATGGGCGTCACGCTCAACACCACGCGCCCCGCGCCGTACCAGATCCACGTCTCGCTGCTCGCCGGGATGCTCTCCCACATCGGGCTGATGGACGTCGAGAAGGCCGACAAGAACGACCCCGGCCCGCGCCGCAGGGCGGTCCGCGAGTACATCGGCGCCCGCAACGCCCGGTTCGCGATCTTCCCCGGCTCGGCGCTGTTCAGGAAGCAGCCCCGCTGGGTCATGGCCGGCGAGCTGGTCGAGACCTCGCGCCTGTGGGCGCGGGTCGTCGCCAAGATCGAGCCCGAGTGGGTCGAGCCGCTCGCACAGCACCTCGTCAAGCGCACCTACAGCGAGCCGCACTGGGAGAAGAACCAGGGCGCGGTCATGGCGTACGAGAAGGTCACCCTGTACGGCGTGCCGATCGTGGTCGAGCGCAAGGTCAACTACGGCCGCGTCGACCCCGAGCTGTCGCGCGAGCTGTTCATCCGCCACGGCCTGGTCGAGGGCGACTGGGACACCCACCACCGCTTCCTCAAGGAGAACCGCCGGCTGCTCTCGGAGGTCGAGGAGCTGGAGAACCGCGCCCGGCGCCGCGACATCCTGGTCGACGACGAGACGCTGTTCGACTTCTACGACAAGCGGGTGCCCGAGAGCGTCCTGTCCGCCGCCCACTTCGACACCTGGTGGAAGCGGCAGCGGCAGACCGAGCCCGACCTGCTGACCTTCTCCACCGACATGCTCATCAACCAGGGCGCGGACGCCGGGGGCCTGCAGGAGGCCTACCCCGACGCCTGGCGGCAGAGCGGCCAGCGGATGCGGCTCACCTACCAGTTCGAGCCCGGGGCCGACGCCGACGGCGTGACCGTCCACGTCCCGCTCCAGGTGCTCAACCAGGTCGACGGCGACGGCTTCGACTGGCAGATCCCCGGGCTGCGCGAGGAGCTGGTCGTCGAGCTGATCCGGTCGCTGCCCAAGCCCATCCGGCGCAACTTCGTGCCCGCGCCCAACTACGCCAAGGCGGTGCTCGAGAGGGTCACGCCGGGGAACGAGCCGCTGGTCGACGCGGTGGCCCGGGAGCTGTTCCAGCTGACCGGCGTCCGGGTGCCGCCCGACGCCTTTGACCCCGCCCGCCTGCCCGACCACCTGCGGGTCACCTACCGCGTCGTCGACGAGCGCAGGAACACCGTCGCCGAGGACAAGGACCTCTCGGCGCTGAAGCGGCGGCTCGCGCCGAAGATGCGCGCCACGCTCGCCCGCGCGGGCGAGGAGCTCGAACGCACCGGGCTGCGCTCCTGGACCTTCGGCGAGCTGCCCAAGCTGTTCGAGCAGGGACGGGTCAAGGCCTACCCCGCGCTGGTCGACGAGGGCGGCAGCGTCGCGATCCGGGTCTTCGAGACCGAGGCCGAGCAGCGGTCCGCGATGTGGGCGGGCACGCGGCGGCTCGTCCTGCTCAACGTCAACTCCCCGGCGAAGGCGATCCTGCGCGGCCTCACCACCGCGCAGAAGCTGGCGCTGAGCCACAGCCCCCACCGGGACGCCGCCGAGCTGTTCGAGGACTGCGTCACCTGCGCCGCGGACAAGCTCATCGCCGAGTCGGGCGGCCCGGCGTGGAAGCCCGCCGACTTCCACCGCGTCCACGAGCACGTACGGGCCGAGCTCTTCGACACCGTCTCGGAGGTCGTGTCCAGGGTCGAGCGCGTGCTGGCGATCTGGCAGACGGTGCGCAACACGCTCAGCGCGATGAAGAGCCCGGCCGACACCCTTGAGGAGATCGAGGAGCACCTGTCGTCGCTGGTCTTCCCCGGCTTCGTCACCACCACCGGCTACCGGCGGCTGGCCGACCTGCAGCGTTACCTGCGCGCGGTGGAGCGGCGGCTGGAGAAGCTCCCCGACGACCCCTACCGCGACCGCGAGCGCATGCTCCAGCTCGACCGGGTGCGCGACGCGTACGACGAGGCGGTGGAGAAGCTTCCCCCGGCCCGCAGGTCGGAGGAGGCGGTCGCCGACATCCGATGGATGCTCGAAGAGCTGCGCGTCAGCTACTTCGCCCAGACCCTCGGCACTCCGTACCCCATCTCCGACAAGCGCATCCACAAGGCCCTGGCCCAGCTCACCGGCTGACCGGCCATCCGGCGGCCGGGGTAGGGTCTTAGGGCGCCTGCGAGGAGGAGGTCCCGTGGTCCGGGCGGTGGTGTTCGATGTCGGGGAGACGCTCATCGACGAGACGCGCATCTGGTCGCGCTGGGCCGACCGGCTCGGCGTCCCGCGGTTCGTCATGCTCGGGGTGCTCGGCGGCATGGCGGCGCTCGACCGGTCGCACAGGGAGGCCTTCGAGGTGGTGCGGCCCGGCCTCGACGTCTACGCCGAGATCGAGGCGTGGCGCCGCGACGACCCGGGCGGCCTGCGCGAGAACTTCGACGCCGATGATCTGTATCCCGACGTGCGGCCCGGCCTGACGGCGCTGCGTGAGGCGGGATACGAGCTGATCATCGCGGGCAACCAGCCCCCGCAGGCCTACGACGCGCTGGTCGCGATGAACCTTCCCGTGGACGGCGTCCACACCTCGGCAGGGTGGGGGGTCAGCAAGCCCCGGCCGGAGTTCTTCGCCAAGGTGGCCGCCGTCGCCGGCCGGGAGCCCGGCGAGATCCTGTACGTCGGCGACCGGCTCGACAACGACGTGCTCCCCGCCCGTGAGGCCGGGATGCGCACCGCGCTGCTGCGTCGCGGCCCGTGGGGCTACCTGCACGCGGAGCGGCCCGAGGCGCTGCGTGCCGACGCGATCATCGACGGCATACCCGAGCTGGTCACCGTCCTCGCCGCCCGGCGCTTCTGAGGCTCGCCGGCGCCGATCACAGCGGTTTGCCCGGTTCGGGAGCCGATTCGATCGCCGGGGCGAGCGGATGGGTGTTCAGGCCGGGCTCCTGCGCGGCGGGTGCGTCCTCCCCCGTGGGGATGATCAGCGTGTGCGGCAGGAGCACGACCGCGGTGGTGCCGCCGTACGGCGAGCGGCGCAGCGTCACCTTGGCGTCGTGCCGGTCGGCCAGTTCGCTCACCACGAACAGCCCGAGCCGGTCGCTGTCGGCCAGGTTGAACTCCGGGAGGTTGGCCAGGCGCCGGTTGACCTCCGCGCGGTCCTCGTCGTTCATGCCGAGGCCCCGGTCCTCGATCTCGACGACGAACCCCCGGCCCACCAGCTCGCCCTTGATCGTGACCCGCGTGCTGGGCGGGGAGAAGACGGTGGCGTTCTCCACCAGCTCGGCGAGCATGTGGATCACGTCGGCCACGGCCGTGCCCACCAGCGAGGCGTCGGTCATCGGCAGCACGGTGACGCGCGTGAAGTCCTCGACCTCGGCCACGGCCCCCCGTACGACGTCGTGCATGGGGACGGGCTTGCGCCAGGCACGCCCGGCCGGCGCGCCGGACAGGATGATCAGGCCCTCGGCCTGGCGGCGCATGCGCGTGGTGAGGTGGTCGAGCCGGAACAGGTCCGCGAGGGCGTCGGGCGCGCTGGTCTTGCGCTGCATGGAGTCGAGCTGGGTGAGCTGGCGGTGGAGCAGCGACTGGTTGCGCCGGGCCAGGTTGCGGAAGACCAGGCTGACACCCTTGCGCAGGTCCGCCTGGCCGACCGCGGCCTCGACGGCCGTCCGCCGCACGGTCGAGAACGCCTGGGCGAGGTCCTGCACCTCCAGCGTGGTGCCGGTGACGGGGATCGGCGGCGCCTCGCTCTCGACGTCCACGGCCTTGCTGTCGCGCAGTTTGGCCACGACCCTGGGGAGCCGTACGTCGGCCAGGTCCAGGGCGGCGGCGCGCAGGCCGGCCAGCTCCTGGGCGAGCCCGCGTCCGAGGCGCGCGGAAAGGATCACGGCTAGAAGGATCGCGATGAGGCCGAGACCGCCCGCGATGACGATCTGCGCGATGATCCCCGAGGCGGCGGCGTCGGTGCGGGCGTTGAGCAGGTTGGCGCGGCTGACGCCCAGCCGGTCGACCCGCGACCCGAGCTGGTCGGCGAGGGGCTGCCAGGCGGCCGGCTGCTCGGGGAGGCCGCCCCGCGACATCACGTGGTTCTCCATGGTGGTGAACCGCTTGTAGTCGGCCGAGGAGAGCAGGTCGTCGTACGGCTGCCGCAGCTCCGAATCGAGCGCCTGGAGCCCCCGGCCGAGCAGCAGCCTGCGCCCCGCGACCATCTGGGCGAACGCGCGCTGCTCCTCGGCGTCGAGCGAACCATGCAGGATGGCCCCGGAGAGCAGGGCGTCCTCCTGTGACAGCAGCTCGCGGGACCTCACTACCGTCTGCAGGCCGGCGGCCTTGCGGTACAGCGCGAGCTCGGGCACGGTGACCAGCTGGTCGTACATCTGGTAGAGCGATTCCTGGATCTCGGTGTACTGCAGGATGGCCTGGAGGCGGCCGATCGCGCGCGAGTCGACGTCCTCGCGGATCAGGTTGAGCCTGTCGAGCTGCCTTTCAAGCTCGGTGAGGCTCTGGACCTCCTCGGGCCCGGTGGCGGACCTGCCCTCCAGCGAGGTGGCGCGCTGGTGGAACAGGACCACGGCCCTGTCGGTCTCGTCGCGCGCGGCGGACAGGCGCCCCTCGTCGGGGGAGTCGCCGCTCAGGAGGATGGACGAAAGCTGGCGCTCATGCTGCACGTGGCCGGCCACGACGGCGGCGGGACTCGCCACCTGCTCGAACTGTGTCACGGCCCTGCGGAGGTCGAAGAAGTCGCCCACGATGTGCCCGGTGATAAAGGTCCAGAGCACGATAAGCGCGACCACCGGCAGGCTGAGCAGTGAATATAACTTATAGCGAATAGTGCGATTCTGAAGGGCCATGTCTCCGCGCCTAGCGTAAGGCCTACGAAAATGTGATATCGCGCTTGATTTCGTGAAGATCGCTGCGAGGTTAGCACCCACGGTGAACCTCCGGGGTGGAGTTCACGAGGTGTACGCGGCCGGCCTGGTCGCCGCCCGTGACCGTGGCGACGCAGCGCCCCGGTCCGTCCTCGACCAGGCTCCGGTACGGATCCCGCTCGCCGGGATCGATGGCGAAGACGGCGAAGTCGCACCGCGTGCCCGCCGCGAGGGAGCCGATCCGGCCGGGCCCCGTGGCCAGCCCGAGCGCGCGGGCGCCGCCGACGGTGGCCGCCTCGACGAGCCGGCGCGAGAGGTCCGGCGCCCGGTACCCCTGCTCGACGGCCAGGGCGTGGAGCAGCCGTACGTCCTCCAGCAGGTCGAGCGACGGCGAGGAGGCGAGCGAGTCGGTGCCGACGGCGATCGCGCCGCCCTCTTCGAGCAGCGCCGCCACCGGCGGCCCGTCGAGGCCGAGCGTGTGGTTGGACCTCGGGCACAGCGCCACGCTGACCCCGCGCTCGCGCAGCAGCGCCCGTTCCTCGGCGTCGAGGTGGACGCCGTGGGCGACGTGGCAGCGCGGCCCGAGCAGCCCGAGCGCGTCCAGGAAGGCGACCGGCCCGTGACCGGTGCCGCCCGCGCGCAGGATCTCGAAGTCGAAGCCCAGCTCGCGGACCAGGCGGGCGATCGGCCCTGTGCCGGAGATCGTGTACTCCCGCTCGTGCGCCGACTCGAGCAGGTGGATGTGCTGGCGCAGCCCGTACGTGCGGGCGAGGACCGCCAGGTCGGCGAGGACTCCGGTGTCCAGCGTGTACGGCGCGTGGGGCGAGAGCCCGATGGTCCCCGTGCCGGCGCCGTCCAGCTCGCGGATCGTCGAGATCAGGTGGTGGCGCCCGGTCTCCGCCCAGCTCTTGTCGGTGTCGCCGAGCACCTCAAGGTAGGAGGTCCCGGCGAGGCCCGCCTGGCTGAGCACGGGCATCGCCTCGATGTCGGTCACCACGTCGGCGACCGCCGTGGTGCCGTGGCGCAGCGCCAGCAGCGCGCCCTCGCGTGCGCTCCCCGCCCAGTCGGCCCCCGCGGAGGAGAAGTAGACCGCGTCGAAGGCGTGCGACCACTCCTCGAACGTGTCGTAGACGCGCCGGCCGACCTGCGCCATGCGCGTGAACTGCAGGTGGGTGTGGGCGTTGACCAGCCCGGCCACCGCGACCCCCGGCCAGCGGAGCTCCTCCTCGCCGGGGTGGGCGGCGAGGATGTCCCTGCGGGGCCCGATTCCGAGCACCCTGCCGCCCGCCACGGCCATCGCGCCGTCGCGGATCGGCGGGCGGGTGACGGGGATGACCAGCGGCGCCGAGTGGATCACGGCACCCATACGTTCCCCGTCAGCCCGAGGATCTTGGCGGCGACCATCGCGGCGGCCACGGCGGCGAAGCCTCCGAGCACCAGGTGGTCGACGCGGTCGAAGGCCAGCTCGCGCATCCAGGTGCGATGCCTGCCGCCGAACCCCCGCAGGTCCATGGCGTTCACGGTGTCCTCCGCGTCGATCAGCGCGTTGACCGTCACGGGCACGACGACCGGCTTCAGCGTCATCAGCCTCTTCACGGGGTTGCGGGTGCGGCTGTGCTCGTACCCCCTGAGCCGCTGCGCGTCCACGGTCTCCTGGAGGCTCGCCCACGTCGAGGGCAGGAACCGGAAGGTCAGGTCGACGCCGTAGGCGAGCCGCTGGGACAGCCCGAGCCGCGCGAACGCCACCCCGAGGTCGGAGGGCGCGATGTTGAACGCCACGGGGAACCCGACCATGGCCAGGGAGATGTAGCGCACGAGCAGGGTGGCCGCGTACGACAGGGTCGCCCAGGTGACGGCGGTGTGGGTGACCGGGACGGTGAAAAGGACGTCGGCGTTCCCGCCGGAACGGGTGTCCGCCGAGGTCAGGATGCTGTTCGCCACGACCAGAGCCGTGGTGAAGGTCAGCATGAACGCCCAGTTGGCCCGCACCCCGCGCCACGGGATCCCCGCGGCGCGGTAGTACGCGAGGGCGACCGCGGTGCACAGCAGCACGGGCCGGAGGTCGTCGATCCCCGCCACGGCCACGAGGTAGAGCACGGGAACGAGCAGGAGCACGCGCGGGTCGCGACGGCTCAGGAACGAACCCGCGCCCAGGTAGCGTGGCGTGACGTCCACCCGTTTACCGTCCGGTCCGCTTGGACAGCGGCTCCCAGATGGCGTCCAGGGCGGGGGTCAGGATGACGACGGCGATGCCGTCCGCGAGGAGGGCCGGCCCGTAGTTGGCCGTGAACACCGTGGTGAGGCTGATGCCCTGCACCCAGACGTCGGTGATGACGAAGAGCAGGCCGATCGCGGTGGCGAGCAGCGAGCCGAGGGCGGTCACCACCAGGCGCAGCGCCTCGCTTCCGATCGGCGGCAAGTACGCGAAGATCAGCCCGGCGATCGCGCCGACGAGGCCGTTGGCGACGCTCCAGTTCCACCAGGTCAGGCCGCTGCCCTGGAGCAGGTCGATGATGGCGTTGCCCACCAGGCCGACGAAGAACCCGGCGATGACGCCGAAGCGCTTGCCGAAGAACGGCACGAGCGCGAAGGCGGGACGTACGGCGACGCTCTGCGTGCCGGGGATGAGGAAGCTGAACAGGCCGAGGACGGCGTAGAGCGCCGCGCCGACCGCGCCGAACACGACGGTACGGGACGAGATCGCTAAGACGGGCTCTCGCGGGGCGGTTGCGTCTGTGCTCATGAGGGGGTGGTTCCTTCCGGGGAGGATGGGTTGGAACGTGCGTGGTGCGAAAGGCGGCGGGCCAGGTCGAAGGGGTGGGGGACCGAGCCCGCGTCCGGCAGGTGCTCGCGGACGGCCCGCACCAGGCTGGTGGCCTGGAGCCCCGCGCGCGACCACACGCCCTCGGCGCGGGCCAGCTCGGCGGGGGAGGCGTCGGCGACCACGCGGCCCTCGTCCACGACGACGACGCGGTCGGCGCAGGTGAGGGCGAGGTCGACGTCGTGGGTGATGAAGTAGACGCTCTCCACGGTTTCGGCGGCCAGGGCGTGGCCGATGAACTCGGTGGTCGTGTGGAGGTCCTGCCCGGCGGTGGGCTCGTCGAGGATCAGGGTGCGGGGCCGCATGGCAAGAGCGAGCGCCACGGTGAGGCGCCGCTGCTGGCCGTACGACAGCGTGCGCGGCGGCCGGTCCATGATGTCCTTCTCGCCGTCCAGGAGCACCGCCCGCAGGGCCTTCTCCGACTCCGCGGCGATCTCCCCGGGGCTCCGGCCGAGGTTGCGCGGGCCGAACGCCAGCTCCTGGCCGACGGTGGCGCTGAAGAGCGCCTGCCCGGGGTTCTGGAAGACGTAGCCGAAGGTGGTCGCCAGGCTCGCGATCGACCGGTCGGCGACGGGGGAGCCGTCCACCAGCACCTCGCCCCGCGAGGCGGCGATCAGCAGCACGGCGGCGCGCAGCAGCGTGGACTTGCCCGCTCCGTTCGGCCCGAGGACCGCCACCCGCTCGGACGGGCCGAGGGCGAGGTCGGTGCCCGCGAGCACCGTGCGCTTGCCGTACCCGAGGCTGACGTCCCGGTACTCCAGCCTCGGGACGCTCGTCGCGGCCTCGTGGCGGGGCGGCGGGGTGACGCCGGGCAGCTCGGCGGCGCGGGAGACCAGGGTGGCGAACGGCAGCTTGACGTGCCCGACCGGGGCGACCTGGAGGAACCCCTCGACCGGCCCCTGGTAGCGGGTCGTGCCCTCCTCCAGGTAGAGCACCTCGGCGGGCCCGAATTCCAGGATCTCCTCGACCCGGTGCTCGACGACGACGGCGGCGCCCCCGTCGTCGACGAACCTGCGGACCTCCCGCATGAGGCGCAGGCTCGCCGCCGGGTCCAGGTTGGCCAGCGGCTCGTCCACGATCACGACCTTCGGCCGCATCACCAGCACCCCGGCGAAGGCGACCATCTGCAGCTCCCCGCCGCTGAGCTCGGCGGTGGCGCGGTCGAGGAGGTGGGTGATCCCGACGCGGTGCGCCACTTCGGCGGTGCGCCGCCGGATCTCCTCGCGGGGCAGGCCGAGGTTCTCGGGGCCGAAGGCGATCTCGGCCGCCACGGTGGTGCCGACGATCTGCTTGCGCGGGTCCTGGAGCATCGTGCCGACGACCGTGGAGAGGTCGCGGATCGTCCGGCCGGCCACCGGCAGCCCGCCCACCAGCACCTCGCCGGTCACCTCGGCGCGGTAGGCGTGCGGGATCAGCCCGTTGACCAGGCGGAGCAGCGTGCTCTTGCCGCATCCCGAGGGCCCGCTGACCAGCGTGAGGTCCCCGGGGTTCACGGTGAGGGAGGTCGAGCCGAGGGCGGTCTGCCCGGTGGAAAGGTAGCGGACGCTCGCGTCACGGACCTCGATGAGCGCGGTCATGACGGGATCACCCTTCTCCTTTCCGGCGTGTCGCGGGCGGCGCGGAGCTGTCCAACGTGTCGCGGGCGGGAGCTCGTACCGGGATCTTTGTCCAGAGGAGATTAAAGGGGAGATCTTCGCCTAAGCGCAATTGCTGGTGAAAGGCTTTATTTTGAGCGGTCTGGCCGAATTGTAGGCTTTCGGCTAGCTTAATTATGGTCAGATGTAGCCCGTGGTAGTGCCGGGTTACGCGGTGTTTCGGACACCGGACATGAATTTCCCGCGAACGGGGCCCGAGCGGCGGCCGCCAGTCCGGGCACGGGCCCGGCCGCAGGAGCGGGGGCTCCCGGTCCGAGCGGACGCTAGGCCGGGGTGAGCGGGGTGCGGGAGAGCAGGTGGCCCCCGGCCCGCCGGGCCTCGTCGAGGCTGCGGTGGAAGACCCGCTCCACGTCCCGTGCCTGCCCGCTCAGCCCGTCGATGTGCGGCGCGGCCAGCCGGTCCTCGGCGGTGCCGGCGAGCAGCCGTTCGTAGTCGGGGGTGCGCTCCCGAAGCACCTCCAGCTGCCGGTGGGCCCGGTAGACGGCGTCGGCGCGCCGCACCTCGCGGCCGTACTCCTCCAGGGTCGCCACGCGTGCCGTGAGCGAGCGGAGCACACGGTCGAGCGCGTCGCCGTAGGGGGTGAATACCCCGGCGACGTCGTCGGGCAGGTCGCGGGGCACGATCCTCTCGTGCTCGGCCCGCGTGCGGGTCAGGTCGGCCAGCCGCTCGCCGAGCCGCCAGATCTCGGCCGGGAGCGTCACCACGTTGTCGATCGAGTCCAGCAGGCCGGTGGCGTGGACCTCCGACTCCAGCACGTCCTCGACGGACGCCTGGGCCCGGGCCAGTAGTTCGCGGCAGCCCTCGTCGAGGTCCTCGGGAAGGATGAACCGGCCGGCGTGCTCGGCCGCCACCCGCAGCCGCCTGCGCGCGTCGCGCCGCTTCGGGTCGCCGGCCAGGGCGTGGGCGCCGCCGAGTCCCGTGACGACGGCGCCGAGCGTGAACATGCCCCAGGGACCGGTCAGCTTCAGGGCGGCGAGCAGGAACAGCGTGACGGTGACGACGACGGCCGGGCTCGGACCGGCGGGCGCGGGGACGGCTCCGGCACGCACCGCGCGGAGCGCTCCGGGGCTCGTGCGGAGGATCCGCGCGACGCCGGCCGGCAGCGCGGGGTCGAGAACGAGCTTCGGGATGGGCGTCCGTGAGTCCACATGACCTCCTTGGGGGGAAGGCGGCCGAGCGGCCGGAGCCCATGAGGGCTCGATCCTTTACATCACGTACGGGCCGGCGTCACGGTGGCAGACGCCACGCGATGGACACGTTCTTTTGCCACTGTGCCCTTACCGCCTTCTTCGCGCGGACATATGGCGCATATAGGGTTGGAAGTGATGAATGATCTAACGAGGTGGATAGCTCTTGACGGCGCCGTGAACGTGCGAGACCTCGGCGGTCTTCCCACGGTCGACGGCGAGACGACGACATTCGGGCGGGTGCTGCGCTCTGACAACCTTCAGGGCCTGACCGACGCCGACGTGGAAAAGCTCGTCGGCGAGCTCAAACTGCGCGACGTGGTCGACCTGCGCTCCAACGCCGAGGTCACCCTCGAAGGCCCGGGCCCGCTCACCAGGGTGCCGGAGGTCGGCATCCATCACCTGACCCTGTTCGCGGAGGGCGGCCGGTACACCGACGTCGAGGCCGACACCGGGGACTCCGCCGCCACGCGCATCGAAGGCGACAAGGTGCTGGTGCTGCCCTGGCAGGGCAGGCGCGAGAGCGACCCCGCCGAGGTCAGGGTCCTCGGCTTCTACTACGCCTACCTTCGCGACCGTCCCGACTCGGTCCTCGCCGCGCTGCGGGTCCTCGCGTACGGCGACGGCGCGGCGATCGTCCACTGCGCGGCGGGCAAGGACCGCACCGGGGTGGTGTGCTCCCTGGCGCTGTCGGTGGCCGGGGTGACCCGCGAGGCGATCGTGGCCGACTACATCGCGACGGGCGACCGGCTGGAGCAGATCCTCGCCCGGCTGCGGAGCAGCGACACCTACCGCGACGACCTCGACGGGCACCCGGCCGAGAGCCACCTGCCGCGCCGGGAGTTCATGGAGAACCTGCTGCGGGCGCTGGACGAGAGGCACGGAGGACCGCTCGGCTGGCTCGACGAGCACGGCTGGACGGCCGAGGACAACGCCGCGCTCCGCTCCCGCCTGCTCGGCTGAAACCGGGCCAGGAACAGGCGAGCCCGGCCTGATCAGGCGGATCAGGCCGGGCGGAAGCCGTCGCGCTAGGCCGGGCCGAGCGGGTCGGCGTCCGAGGCGAGCGGGACGACCCGGCGTTCGGCCGCCGAGGTGCGCGCCGCGTGCAGCACGGCGAGCGCCGCCGCCACCTCGACCGGATCGACCGGCGGTGGGGCGCCGTCCCTGAGGGCGGCCACCACGCCGGCGTAGAACTCCTGGTAGGCCCCGGGCTCGGTCTCGACCGGACGGCTGTCGCCGTCGACGCCCAGCACGCCCCAGTCTTCGGGCCGCTCGGCTCCCCAGCCGGGACCGCCCGGGCGCTCGCCCGCCCGCAGCCGCCCCTCCTGCGGGTCCAGGCCCCACTTGACGTACGCCGCCCGCGACCCGAGCACGCGGAACCTCGGCCCGAGCCGCCCGGCGACGGCGCTCATCCACAGATGGGACCGGGCGCCGTTCGCGTGGGTCAGCGCGATGAACGCGTCGTCGTCCGCCTCCACCCCGGCCCGCCGGATGTCGGTCTCGGCGTACACGTCGGTCACCGGGCCGAGAAAGTGCAGGGCCTGGTCGACCAGGTGGCTTCCCAGGTCGTACAGCAGGCCGCCGAGCTCGTCAGGGCCGCCGTTCTCCCGCCAGCCGCCCTTGGGCACGGGCCGCCAGCGCTCGAACCGCGACTCGAAGCGATGGACCTCGCCCAGGTCGAGCTTGCCCAGTGTGCGGAAGTCGCCGTCCCAGCGGCGGTTCTGGAACACCGTGAGCATCAGGTCGCGCTCGCGCGCCAGCCGTACGAGGTCCAGGGCCTCGGCGGCGGTGGCGGCCAGGGGCTTGTCCACCACGACCGGCAGGCCCGCCGACAGCGCCCGCGTGGCGAGCGGGACGTGGGTGCGGTTCGGCGACGCGACCACCACGAGGTCGAGGTCGAGCCCGAGCAGGCTCTCGGCCGACGGGACGACCCGGGTGCCCGGGTGGTCGCGGCCGATGCGGCCGGCCCGCTCGGAGTCCCGCGTCACGACGGCGTCGAGCCGCAGGCCCGGTGTGGCGGCGACCAGCGGCGCGTGGAAGAACTCCCCGGCCGGGCCGTACCCGACCAGGCCGACCTTGATCACGAGTCCCTCTCGTCGCGCTCGGCGAGGAAGCGCTCGAACTGCGCGGCGAGCTCATCGCCCGTCGGCATGGGAGTGGTCTCGGCCATGAGGTTCTCGCGCTCGGCGCCCGTGGTGAACGCGTCGTACTGCTGTTCGAGCCCCTGGATCGCCGTGGACAGCTCCGCGGAGGCGATGATCTGCTCCTCTATCTCCGCCGTGGTCTTCTCGGCGGCGTCCTTCAGGGCCGCCAGGGGGAACACCAGCCCGGTGCTGCGCGTGACGGCCTCCAGGGCCGTCACCGCCGCCCTCGGGTACTCCGCCTGGGCGAGGTAGTGGGGTACGTGCACGGCGTAGCCCAGGGCGTCGTGGCCCCGGGCTCCGAGCCGCAGCTCGATCAGGGCGGCGGCGCTGCCCGGCACCTGGATCTTGCCGAACGGGCTCCCCGGGCCGCCCACCAGCTCGGGCCTCGTGCCGTGGGCGGTCACGCCGAGCGGGCGGGTGTGCGGCGCGGCCATGGGGATGCCGTGCATGGTCACCAGCTTGCCGACGTTCAGCCGGGTGGCCAGGGCGCCGATCGCCTCGGTGAACAGCTCCCACTCGCGGTCGGGCTCGGGGCCGCTCATCACGAGGAAGGGCGTGCCCGTCGCGTCGTTGGCGAGGTGGACGGCGAGCTCGGGGGCCTCGCAGTCGACCCAGCGGTCGGTGTCGAAGGTCATCAGAGGCCGCCGCGACCGGTAGTCGAGGAGGCGGTCGACGTCGAACGTCGCCACGACCCGGTGCTCCAGTTCGGCGAGCAGGTGGCCGATGGCGAGCCTTCCGGCTCCTCCGGCGTCCACGAAGCCCTCAAAGTGGTAGAGCAGCACCGGATCGGTCAGCTCAGGGACATCACCGCTGAGCCGGTAGAGATCCGTCGGGTCGAACACCTTGGGTCCCAGCCTTTCTTTCGTCTCTCAAGAGAGAACCTATGGGATGTCCTGGGGATTCCGCCGGGCGAGTCGCCGCTACCCGCGGTTCGGGCGAGAGCACCCCGGCGGTGCACAATGGAGGGCGTGCGGGAGGACGCGGAGGTCGAGGAGCTTGCCACCAGGCTGTTCCAGCTGGCGAGGTCGGGGCAGACCGAGCGGCTGTGCGCCTATGTCGACGCGGGGGTGCCCGCGAACCTCACCAACGACAAGGGTGACACGCTTCTGATGCTGGCCGCCTACCACGGCCACGCCGAGACGGTCCGGGCGCTCGCGTCACGGGGCGCCGATCCCGGGCGCGCCAACGATCGCGGGCAGACCCCGCTCGCGGGGGCGGTCTTCAAGAAGGAGCCCGAGGTGGTGCGGGCGCTGCTCGACGCCGGGGCCGACCCGGCCGCGGGCACGCCCTCCGCGGTCGACACCGCCCAGATGTTCGGACATGCCCAATTCCTGAAATGGTTCGAGCACAAACATAAATAGCACTGCACATCCGGGTATGTTGCGTTGTAGTTATGCCGGGTTTTTCTTGTCATGATGTGGTGATGGCTGATTTAGCGCCCTCCAGGCTTCTTCTTCCACCTTTATCGTGTCCGTTCCCCAGCCTTGTCAGCCCGTACGTCGACCAGGTCAACGAGGAGACCTTCTCCTGGCTGGTCGCCAGCCACATGATCGACGATTCGGCTGAGCTCGACCGTTACCGCGAGGCCGGCTACGGCAACCTGGGTGCCCGCACCTATCCCTACGCCGGCAACGACATGCTCCGGCTGGTCACCGACTGGTGCGTGTGGCTGTTCGCCTTCGACGACGCGTTCTGCGAGTCCGACCGCCGCGCGGCCGAGATCGCCCGCGCGCTGCCGCAGCTGCTCGCCGTCCTCGACGATCTCGACGGCCCCGTGGACGTCGCCCACGTGGAGAACCCGTTCGCCCGCGCGATGCTCGACATCAAGGCCCGCGTCAGCGCCGCGGCCGACGCCGACCAGCTCGACCGGTGGCGTTCGGTCACCAAGGACTACCTGTTCGCGCAGGTGTGGGAGGCGGCCAACCGCGAGGACGCCGTGGTCCCCACCTACGGCGACTACATCTTCATGCGGCGCAGGACCGGAGCCATGCTGACGGTCTTCGCGCTGATCGACGTCGCCACCGGGCATCCCCTCACCCCCGGCGAGTGGCGCCACCCCGACGTGCGGGCGATCACCGAGAGCGCCAACGACGTGGTCGTGTGGGACAACGACCTGCTCTCGTACGCCAAGGAGCGCAACAGCGTCAACTCCCGCAACAACCTCGTCAGCGTGCTGGCCAGGCACCGGCACCGGTCGATCCAGCACGCGATGAACGAGATCGGCAGGATGCGCGACGAGGCGATCCAGCGGATGGTGGACCTTCGCTCGGCGCTGGAAGGCCTGAACTCCGACGCCGTCGAGGCCTACATCAGGGGCCTGGAGCACTGGATCAGCGGGAGCATCGCCTACTCCGTGACGAGCACGAGGTACACGAGGGCCTGGCAGGGCACGGCGGCCCAGCGCGTCATGCGCCACGAGAGCGGCTGACCCGGCCGCCCCCGCCACCTGGCGGGACGGCCCCCGCGCGGGGGCCGTCCGGCTAGGCGACGGGCGCCTCGCTCGGGTCGATCTCGCCCATGGCGTAGCTGACGGCCTCCTCGAAGCTCATCTGGGAGCCCTGCTGGTAGACGCTGACGTAGGACTCCTCGCCGAGAACGCGCTTGCACTCCTTGACGCACTGCTCGTGCTCGGTGCCGAAGAACGGCGAGCCGAACTGCGGCAGCCCGAACAGCTGCCAGTTGGCCTGCGCCGCGCCGAGGATGCGCGCCGCCCGCGCGGGGTCGCCCTTGTCGACGGCGAGCTGGGACAGCGTCTCCATCGCCAGCACGGCGCCCAGCACGTCATGGAAGTGGCGCTTGATCCGCAGGGACTCCTGCGCGCTCAGCACGGCGTCGTCCGTGCGGCCGGTCACGCGCTCGATGTCGGCGGTCGCCCAGACGGCGTAGGAGCGCAGCCAGAGCTCCCCGCGCTCGGCGCACAGCCGGCGGCAGTCGCGGAGCAGCGACTCGGCCTCGGTCAGCTCGTCCTGCTGGGTGAGCACGACCGCGAGCTCGACGATCGCGGGCAGCAGCCCGGGGTTGAGCTCGCGCCCGCTGCGGTGGAACTCGATCGCCACGCCGAGCAGGGCGGTCGCCTTGTGCAGGTCGCCCTGGAGGAAGGCGGCGGTCCCCTGCATCTTGGTCGCCAGGATGACCGCGATCGAGTCGCCCACGCGGACCGCGTCGGTGGCGCACTTCTCGGCCGCGTCGAGCGCGCCCTCGGTGTCGCCCTGGGCGCTGCGGACGTACGCCAGCACCCACAGCGCCTTGCAGCGCTCCTTGCTCGGCTGGGGGCAGTTGTGCAGGGCCCGCTCCAGGTAGAGGCGGCCTTCACGGGCGAACCCGCAGGCGACCCACATGAACCACAGGGAGGACAGCAGCTCAAGGCCGGTGCGCGCCTCCCTCGGGTCGTGGAGGCAGTAGTCGAGCGCGGCGCGGATGTTGTCGTGCTCCTGGCGCATGCGCCCGAACCAGTAGACCTGCCGCGGCCCGGACCAGGCGTGCTCGCCCCGCTCGGCCAGCTGGAGGTAGTAGTCGCGGTGGCGGCGCCGGACCCAGTCGGTCTCCTCCAGCTTGTCGAGCCACTCCTTGCCGTAGCCGCGCAGGGTGTCGATGAGCCGGTAGCGCACCCCGGCGCGCTCGTTGCCGCTCAGCAGGATGGACTTCTCCACCAGGCCGGTGATCAGCTCCATGACGCTCTCGGCGGGGAGGTTCTCGCTGGCGCAGACGTAGCGGGCGGCCTCCAGCTCGAAGTCGCCCGCGAAGATCGAGAGCCGGGCCCACAGCAGCCGCTCGGCGGGCTCGCACAGCTCGTGGCTCCACCCGATGGCCGCGCGCAGGGTCTGGTGCCGGGGCAGCGCCGTGCGGCTGGCGCCCGCGAGCAGGCTGAAGCGGTCGGTCAGCAGCGCCAGGATCTGCTCCACCGACAGGGCGCGCAAGCGGACCGAGGCGAGCTCGATCGCCAGCGGGATGCCGTCGAGCCGCCGGCACAGCTCGGAGACCGCCGTGATGTTGTCCTCGTCGACCGAGAAGGAGGGGGCGACGGCCGACGCCCGCTCGGCGAAGAGCTGGACCGACTCGTTGACGAACGGGCTCTCGAGGTCGTCGTCGCCCGGCACCAGCAGGGGCGTCACGGGGATCGACTGCTCGCCCTGCACGCCGAGGGACTGCCTGCTGGTCGCCAGCACCCGGACGCGCTCGGCGCTGCGCAGAAGCTGGTCGACGAGCTCGGCGCACGCGCCGCGCAGGTGCTCGCACGAGTCGATCACCAGGAGGGCCTCGCGCCGGCTCAGCCACTCGGTGAGGGCCTCGGCCTCGGGCCGCGCCGACTGGTCGGCGATGCCGAGCGCCGCGCTGACGGCGTGCTGGACCATGGTGGGATCTTGCAGCCGGGACAGGTCGACGTACCAGACGCCGTCGGGGAACTGCGAGCCGACCTGATGGGCGACGCGCAGGGCGGTGCGGGACTTGCCCACCCCGCCGATGCCCGTCACGGTGACCAGGCGGGAGCTGTGCAGGCGCTGCCTGATGGTGGCGAGCAGCCGATCTCTTCCGACGAAGCTGGTGAGCTCCGCGGGAAGATTTCCCTCTCTGCGCCATCCTGCCGGCGTTGCCATGGGCCGCCTCACGGGGGATCGTTCCGGCGTGCTACCTGCCTCCGCATCGTATCGTGCGGGGCGTTACCTGTCCTTGTGCCGCCGATGTACGCCCGAGATGCGGTCTCCTGGGCTGACTGCTCCGGGGACCGCACCTGGCATCACTTTTGGGGGGTGACAGGGGAGATCTTGGCGCGGGGGATGATCGCGCGGTCCGGCGGCCACGTAGCATTGTGCCGTGACTGTGCGCGAGCCGGATGACCTGCGTCCGGTGGACCTCTCCGACGAGGGGCTGCCGGTTCTGCCCGACCAGACGAGCGACGACACCGACTCGGGCTGGGGCGAGTGGCGCTCCCCGTCCGACGACGACGTGTCCTGGCTGCTGGAGGAGCGCCCCCCGCACTGGGACTGACGTCCGAGGGAGAGAGGCCTCGCGGCCCGGAGGCTGACACCGCCTCCGGGCCGTACCTTCCATGATCCTCCGACCCTGCCCGCGCGGGTGGCGGTCAGGCGCCGGCCGTGGACGCCGAGGGCGTGGAGCCGTTCACCGTGAGCACCCGCTCGGGCCGGTCGGCCCCATCGGGGCTGTCCGGCACCACGATGGCGGGGAAGGTCCCGGTGTCGACGATGCCGTGCTCGTTGTACGCGATCTCGATCAGCGCGTGAGCCCGTGGCTCCAGCTTCCACAGCGCGCGGTACTCACGGGCGGTGACCAGCGAGATGCCGGTCTCCCTCGCGATGTCGGCGGCGCGCGGCACGAACTTGCGGTCGATCTGCTTGTCCCAGTACGCGCGGGCCGCGCGCATCAGGGCCGCCCGCTGGGCGGTGTCCACCACGGCCGGGGCCGGGTCGACCATCTCGGCGTCCTCGTCGTCGTCGGCGATGTACGCCGCGACGGGGGAGGAGGCGACGGGCAGCGCGTGCGGCCTCGGCGGTTCCTCGGGCTCGGGACCCCACGGGACCGGCGGGCGCAGGTCGATCAGTGCGCTGGTGTTGTACAGCGCGCCGATCTGCGACAGCAGCGCCTCCTGGCGGTCGGTGTCGACCGCGAGCCCGGTGTGCTCGACGGCCTGGTCCATCATGCGGTCGAGCCTGCCGAGCGCCGCGCGCATCTTGCGGTCGGAGGCGCCCGCCTCGCGCAGCGCGCGGGCGCGCTTGGCGGCCAGGGCCACGCGGGTCAGCCTGCGGTGGGCGTCCACCTCGCTCGCGGTGCGGTCGCTCACCTCGGCCAGCCCGAGCCGCACCATCGCGCGCTCGGGCGTCAGCCGCCACTTGATGCGCGAACGCCCGGTGATGCGGTGGCGCT
Organism: Sphaerisporangium sp. NPDC088356; assembly: GCF_040685555.1. Taxonomy (NCBI): domain Bacteria; kingdom Bacillati; phylum Actinomycetota; class Actinomycetes; order Streptosporangiales; family Streptosporangiaceae; genus Sphaerisporangium; species Sphaerisporangium sp. NPDC088356. Next base: position 14,469 of record NZ_JBFBIK010000068.1, on the reverse strand, counting down.
CGATGGCCATGCCGCGCTCCCAGAGCCACGCGGCGACCAGCGGGGCGGCGAGCCGGAAGATCGCCTCGGCGAGGCTGCGCGCGTCCAGGCTGGACAGGACCGCGGACAGGCTCGTGAGCGCCCACACGGCCATGCCGTCGATGCCGGCGGAGAAGTTCTCCCGCATGTTGCGGCGGGCCCGCACGGCGCTGGTGATCACGGCGACTTCGATGAACGCGAAGAGCAGAAACCTCAGCGGCCCGTCGAAGCCGAGCACGTCACCGGAGAAGCGCCACATGCCCTGCGCGGACACACCGGTGGCGATGCTGGCCGCGACGATGGTGAGGATGTCCTCCGCCGGGCGGTTCTCGGCGAACCGGCGGAAGGCCTGGGCCGCCGCGCGGTAGGCGGCGCGCAGGGCGAAGTAAGCAAGGACCAGAAGCACCAGGGCGGACACGCAGATGATGGCCGTTTCAACCCGGTGTTCGGAGGTGAAAGTCGTTATCTGATCGATGGGGGGCATCAGTCTCTGTCCGTCGTTCTCGATGTCCGACAGGATTACCGAGAGGATCATTCCAGAATATCGCCAAACATGTTTGCATAAACGGACATTTGTCTCGCGAAAGTCACCTTACGCAGCCGCCCCAGGAGTACGAACACCGCGGCCCCCGTCGCTCCGGGGGAGCGCCCCGCGGCTCCGCCGAGCATTGCCGGATATGAAGCGATAAATGCGATTTTTCGGTTTTGGGGGTATTTGTCGGACTAAGACCAGTTCGGGGGTCGGCGGACCGGCGGGCGGCGAGGGCGTGGCTGGAAGACCCAGGTCGGGCACCGGGGTCGGGCACCGGGGTCGGGCACCGGGGTCGGGCACCGGGTATGACGGCCGGGGCTAGGAGACGACGTCCTTGCGGCGGAAGCGGCGGAAGGCCAGGGCCACGAGGATCGCGGCGTAGGTCACCGACAGGGACGCCCCCTTGATCATGCCGCTCCAGTCGAGCTGCGGCACGAGCGCGTCCAGCCAGGCCGTGCTCCAGAAGGTCGGCAGGAACTCGCGCACCACGCCCAGCGCCTCGACCGCCTGCAGGATGTTGCTCACGATGACGAGCCCCACCGCTCCGCCGACCGCCCCCAGCGGTGAGTCGGTGCTCACCGAGAGCAGGAACGCCAGCGCCGCGACCACGAGCTGGTTCACCAGGGCGTACCCGATGACGATGCCGAACCGGGGCAGCACCGTGGAGGCCGCGATCGTCTCACCGGTGCCGGGCAGGCGGATGTCGTTCCAGCCGAAGGCGACGGTGCCCGCCAGCAGCGCCATGACCGGCAGCGCGATCACCGCCGCCGCCGAGTATCCAAGGGCGACGGTCAGCTTCTGGCGCAGCAGCCGGTCGCGTGGCACCGGGGCCGCCAGCAGGTAGCGCAGCGACGACCAGCTCGCCTCGCTCGCCACGGTGTCCCCGCAGAACAGCGCCACGGCGACCACCAGCAGCAGCGTGGCCGACACCGAAAGCGTGAAGGCGGCGAAGTTGAGGCCGCCCTGCGTGGCGAGGTCGGAGAGCCTCAGGGAGCTCTGCTGCGCGGGCGCGGGGCCGAGGGAGAACGCCACCACGAGGATCCACGGCAGCGCCAGCAGCAGGCCGAACATCACCAGCGTGCGGCGCCGCTTGAACTGCCTGACGATCTCCACCCGCAGCGGCAGCGTGCGGCCCGGCGCGTACGCGGCGCCGGCCTCGCGCGGCCCGGCCGCGTTCGCGGTGTTCGGTACGGAAGTCACGCCTTCTCCCCGATCAGGTCAAGGAAGACGTCTTCGAGACGCCCCTTCGAGCCGTTGGACGAAACCGCGCCGACGAGCAGGTCGCTGACCGGGCCGGCCGTCACCAGCCGGCCGCGGTGCATCATGACCACGTGGTCGCAGGTCTGCTCCACCTCGGCCAGCATGTGGCTCGACACGATCACCGTGCGGCCGTGCGCGGCGTACCGGATCAGGACCTTGCGCATCTCGGCGATCTGCGGCGGGTCGAGGCCGTTGGTGGGCTCGTCCAGCACGAGCAGGTCGGGCAGGCCGAGCATGGCCTGGGCGATGGCGAGGCGCTGGCGCATGCCCTGGGAGTACGTGCGCACCGCCCGGTCGAGGGCCGAGCCGAGGGCGGCGATCTCCAGCGCCTCCTCCATGTGGGCGTCGTCCCTCGGACGCCCGGTCGCCCGCCAGTACAGATCGAGGTTCTCCCGGCCGGTCAGGTGGGGCAGGAAGCCGGGGCCCTCGACGAACGACCCGAGCCGCGACAGGACCGACGCGCCCGGCGTCACCCGGTGCCCGAAGATCCGGATCTCGCCCGCGTCCGGATGGATCAGGCCCATCAGCATGCGCATCGTCGTCGTCTTGCCCGCGCCGTTCGGCCCGAGCAGGCCGAGGACCTGCCCATGCTCGACCCGGAACGACAGGTCGTCCACCGCGAGCTCGCCGTCGCGGTACTTCTTGGTCAGGCCGGTGATCTGCAGCGGCACCCCGGCCAGCTCGGGGTCGGGCTCGTCGGTACGGCGCCCACGTCCGAGCAGCAGCAGGACGGCGGCGACGGCGAGCGCGGCGAGCGGGAGCGCCCAGGCCCACCAGGCGAGGCCGGCGGCGGCGGCCCTCAGCGACGCGTCCGTGGGCACCGCGAGGATCTGTGAGGTCAGCCCGACGCGGTGGACGGCCGGGGCCGTCGGCGAGGCGTACCCCATGTCGGTGGTGCTCAGCACGACCCGCAGCCGGTGCCCCACGTCGAACCGGTAGTCGATCGCCGGAAGCGTGACCGACACGGGCGTGCCGGCCTCGCTCGCGGTGACCCGCAGCGGGGCGACCAGGCCCTGCGGCAGTGCGGGGCGCTGCCCGCCGACGTCGTAGAGCTTGGCGAACAGCGTCACCTCGCCCTCGCCGTGCACCCGGATGTTCACCACGGGCGCGCCGGTCACCTCCAGGGGCGCGGTGAGGGGCGCGGAGTCGAAGGTGGCGCTCTGTCCCGGCATGTCGATCGAGAGGCCGGCCCCGCCGAAGTTGCCCAGCAGCCCGCCCACGCCCGGCACCGTGGAGATCGAGGCGGGGGAGCCGCCCGGCGGGCTGGCCACCTGCTGGTCCGGGCCCGCGATCTGGACGGACGACTGAGCGGTGCCGGAAAGCCCGGGATAGCGCCCGGTGCCGGCGTGGACCAGCACGGGACGCCGCGTGCCCGGGTCGCGCCCGCCGTCGCGGGTGACGGTGAAGGCGTCCCCGAGGGGGGAGCCGTCCTTCTTGAGCCAGTGGCCGAACCAGCCGATCGTGCGGTCGGCCACCCAGTCGGTCTCGGTGTCGCCGCCGTCGTGGCCGCCGTCGAACCAGGCGACCTCCACGGGGGCACCGGTGGCGGCGATGGCCCTGGCGTTGGCGTCGGCGTGGCCGAGCGGGAACAGCGAGTCGTGCTTGCCCTGAATCAGCAGCGACGGCACGCGGATCTTCCCGGGCACCGAGATCGGGCTCGACCTGCGCAGGGTCTCGACGGCGCCCGAGGTGGCGCGGCCGGTCTCCGCGACCTGCTGGTACATCTGGCAGATCTCCGGCAGGAACCGCCCGCACCGCACCTCCTGCGCCTGCGCGCCCAGGTCGGCCGAGCCGGTCGCGGCCCGCCCGTCCGCCGGCCCGCCTCCAAGTCCGCCTCCAAGGCCGCCGGCCCCCGGCGCGAGGGGCGAGTCGACGGCCCTGCTGAAGAACAGCCCGGCCCACATGCGCTTGAAGACGCCCTTCCCGGGCCCCTCGCCGGTGGCGTCGGGGAAGAGCGCGTCCGCCAGGTCGTACCAGGTGATCTGCGGGACGATCGCGTCGATCCGGTTGTCGTAGGCGGCGGCCATCAGGGTGATCGCCCCGCCGTACGAGCCTCCGGCCATGCCGAGGCGGGGGTCGCCCGCGGAGTCGAGCAGCACCTCGGGCCGCTTGGCCACCCAGTCGATGAGCTGCCTGACGTCCTTGACCTCGTAGTCGGGGGAGTTCAGGGCGATCTGCCCGGTGGAGGCGCCGAATCCCCGTGCCGACCAGGTGAGGACGGCGTAGCCCGCCTGCGCCAGCCGTACGGCCTCGTCTCGCACGCTCCGCTTGCTGCCGCCGAACCCGTGGGCGAGGAGCACCGCGGGCGCCTTACCGCCCCCGGCCGGTGGGAAGAAGGTGGTGTCCAGCGTTACGTGCTGGTCGTCACGCGGCCCGTCGACGACCTGGATCGCCTGGTCGAACCCCCTGACGGGCGGGGAAGCGGGCCACAGGGCCCACACCGCCGCGCCCAGGACCAGTAGCGCCGCGACGATCAACGCCGCCGGCCGCTTCCCCGCAAGCTTCATGCCGAGAGCCTACTTATCGCCGCTGAGAGATCGCTGAGACGCCTCGCCCGAGGTGGATGCGGGTTATCTCGGGGAAGTCCCCGATTGCGGAGCATGTCAAGGACCGGCATCATTTCATCGCGTGAAGTCAGGCGCGGCTACCAAGGACAAGGCCACTCAGTGGATCGAGTGGGCCCTCCCCTACTGGACCAGGGGAGAGGCGGGCAGGGAGACCCCGCCGGACCTCTTCCGAGTTCTCTACTTCGGCTGGATCGCGGCATTCGTGCTGAAGGTCTTCGGCGCATCCTGGGACGTCTCCTGGCACTTCAAGTGGCTGCGCGACGACCTGGCGCCTCCGCACCTGCTCAACAGCGCCGGCACGGCCATCGTGGTCGCACTGATGATCGTGCACGGCTACACCGGGTACGGCGTCGACCGCACGGCGCAGCGGCTGATCCAGTGGGGCACCGGGGCGTTCCTGATCGCGGTCCCGATCGACCTGATCAACCACAGGGTGAACGGCGTCGACATCACCTCGTGGAGCCCTTCCCACATGCTGCTCTACATCGGCACGGCGTTCATGATCGCCGGTGTGATCCGGGGGTGGTACCTCTACGCGCCCGAGGGCAGGCAGCGCCCGATCGTCCTTGGGGCGCTCTTCGTCTTCTTCCTGGAGAACACGCTCTTCCCGAGCGAGCACCAGGAGTACGGCGTGCTGGAGCTCGCCTCCTGGGATCGCGGCCAGCCGTACGCGGAGCCGAGCCTGATCAAGTTCGCGGCCGACCAGATGAAGCGCCCGATGGACCGTGGCATGGTGGAGAAGTTCTCGCTGCCCGTCCCCGACTGGGTGTATCCCCTGTGGTTCGGCATCGCGGCGGTGCTCGTGCTGGTCGTGGTGCGCAGGCTGATCGGCCGCAGGTGGGCCGCCACGGCGGTGGCCGCGGTGTACGTCGGCTTCCGTGCCGCCATCTGGCCGCTGCTCGTCGTCTTCCACTTCCCGCCGTCGGCCGTCCCGTTCTTCCTGATCGCCGCCGCCGTCTGCGTGGACCTGGCGTTCCTGATCCGGCTACCGGCCGCCCGGGCGGCGCTCGGCGCCGTCCTTGTCACGGTGGCGGTGTACGGCGGGCTCGCCGTTCAGGACCTCGTGCTTGAGGCCCCGCCCTACATGCTCGCCTCGGCCCCGGTCGCGGCCGTCGTGCTGGGCGCGGCGTGGTTCGGCGTCGAGTGGTACGGCCGCAGGCGCTCGGGCGCCTCCAAGACCCGAGGCCCCCTCCCGGTGAGCGCCCCCGTCACGCCTTAGGGCTCCGCGGACCGCTCAACCGGCTCTGCCCCGGGCCCCGTGATCGCGGCCTGGGACAGGACGTTTTACCGAGGTCAGACGACCTGGGCCCCGGGTAGGCGACCGGGGCCCGGTGGAGCGACCGGCGCCCGGGTCAGGCGACCGGGGCGCGGGTGAGTGCCACGGCGACGCCGTACGCGAGGCCCATCACGCCGACTTCGAGCGCGGCCCAGGCGGCGAACGACGTCGCCTGCCGCCGCGCGACACCCGGCAGCAGGCGCCAGCGGATGTGGGCCCCGAGCACCGCGACCACGCACACCAGGACGATCTTGGCGACCACGAGCTGCCCGTAGTGGGTGGTGAACAGCGACCCGGGCAGCCGCGTGGTCGGCGACAACCCCAGCTCCACCAGGCCGTTGAACAGCCCGGAGAGGGCCACCACGACCAGCGCGACGGTGGCCAGCCGAGAGAACCTCGGAAGGGCGCGGGCCAGCAGGTCGCGGTCCCTCGTGAGCAGCACGGCCAGCGCCACGAGGCCGCCGGTCCACGCCGACGCCCCGACGACGTGCAGCTCCATCGAGACCATGCTCAGGTCGTGCCAGTACCAGTTCGACGCGTGGCCGCTGACCGGCAGCGGCAGCAGCCCGAACAGGGCGACGACGACGCGCAGCTCGGCGGGCACCTTCTCGCCGAAGCGCACGGCGAGCAGCCCGAAGCACGTGTAGATCAGGGCGCACGCGGCGCTGATCACCAGCCCTTGGCCGGAGCCGATCACGCTGACGTACGCGGCGGGGTCGGGCATCCGTCCGGGGGTGACCTCGGCGGCGCTGAGCACCATGGCCACCAGCGCCGCGACGGCCCACCCGAACGCCGCGAGGACCGCCCAGCTCCGGGCCATGCTGAGGACCGGCTCGGTGCGCTGCGGATCGTCGAAGCCGAGGAACCTGGGCAGCAGGCTGAGCCCGACGGTCGCGAGGGCGCACAGGTCGAGGATCAGCCGGACGACCGGCAGGCCGTACTCGACGACCGGTCCGGGGATCGCGATGCCGGGGACGGTTTCCGGTGAGGTCCACCAGCTCGCCACCAGCACGGCCAGCAACGCGGCCCCCGCCGCCCCCCAGACCAGCCCCCACCGCGCCACCCCACCCGCCACGCCGGCCGCCCCGGCCGGTCCCGCCACATTCGGTGGCCCGGCTGTCGTGGACGGCTCGCCTGGTGGTTCCGCTGTGGGGGGTTCGGTGGTGGTGGAGCGCGTGCCGGTCTCGCCTGTGGTGCTCACGCGCTCTCTCCCTTCGCCTGGCGTCCCTGGCGGGCGACGACGAGGACGCCGAGGCCGGAGAGCAGGAGCGCGACCACCAGGAGCCCCCACACCCAGCCTCCGCCGCTCGCCGGAGGAACCGCCGAGGTGGACGACTCCTTCGCCGGAGCGGCGGGGGCCGGAGCCGGGGCGGCGGCGCCGCCGGCGACGGTGAAGCCGACCTTCCCGCTGACGGGGTGGCCGTCGTTGGAGACGATCTGGTAGCCGACGACGTAGGCGCCGGCCGTCGCGGTGGCCGGAAGCGTGGCCACCACCTTGTTGTCCGCCACCTGCACCGGCGCCTTGGAGACCGTGCCGTCCGGGCCGGTCAGCGCCACCTGGGCGAAGTCGGCCCTGACCGGCTGGTCGAAGGTCAGCGTCACCCGGCCGGGCACGGAGGCGAGCCGGGCGCCGTCCTTCGGATCGCTGCCCGTCAGCACGTTGTGAGCCTGGGCGGGCGCGACGCCCACGGCCAGCGCCGCGCAGGCCACCAGCAGGACCGTAAGGAGTCGCCTCACCGCGATATGACCTTTCCTTCGCCTTCCATGGACGCAGCCATGGTGCCATCTATACGCGCATGCGGCGTCCCCACGCACCTGGGCCCCCTTCGTCCACCGGCGCGCCCCGTAGGTCGCCGGGTGGGGGCGGTGGAAAGTGGGTCTTCATTGGGCGGGCGGGGGCGACTACTATCCCAGCACGCCTCACTACCTGGAGCCACGCTGGTGAGTACTGTCCCCCCGGTCACGCCGCCGTCCGACCTCCCGGTCGCCCTCGCCGAGCCCGTACGGCGGGTGGGGCCGCGATGGATCACCTTCATCTCGCTGGCGAACCTCGCCCTGTGGATGGCCTACTTCGGCCCCCTTCAGGTGCTGCTGCCCCAGCAGATCGAGGCGGCGGACCCTCTGGGCAAGGAGGCCGCGCTCGCCTGGGTGACCGGCGTCGGCGCCGCCGTCGCCATGGTCTTCAACCCGGTGGCGGGCGCCCTGTCCGATCGTACGGCGGGGCGCTTCGGCAGGCGCCACCCGTGGACGCTGGCGGGTGCGGTCGCGGGCGGTCTCGGCCTGGTGTTCCTCGCGTTCCAGGGCACGGTCCTCGGCGTGGCGATCGGCTGGTGCCTGGCGCAGGCGGGGCTCAACGCCATGCAGGCCTCGCTCACGGCGGGGGTGCCCGACCACGTCCCGGTGAGCCAGCGCGGCCAGGTGTCCGGGTGGATCGGCATCCCGCAGACGCTGGGGGTGGTGCTGGCGGTCGTGCTCGTGACGACCGTCGCGACCACCACCAGGTCCGGATACCTGCTGATCGGCGCGCTGGTCCCGCTGTGCGTGCTCCCGTTCGTGCTCACCACCGCCGACGCGCGGCTGCCCGCCGCGCGTCGGGCGCCGTTCGACGCCAGGGAGTTCCTGCGCGGCTTCTGGATCAGCCCGCGCGAGCATCCGGACTTCGCCTGGGCCTGGCTGACCCGGTTCCTGATGCAGCTCGGGAACGCCGTCGCCCTGCTCTACCTGCTGTACTTCCTCACCGACGCGGTCCACTACGAGCAGCGGTTCCCCGGCCAGAAGGCCGAGGACGGGCTGCTGGTGCTCATCCTGATCTACACGGCGGCCGTGGTGCTCACGACGGTGGCCAGCGGCGTGATCTCCGACCGCCTGGGGCGCCGCAAGACCCTCGTCACGGTGTCGGGCGTCATCAGCGCGCTGCCCGCGATCATCATGGCCTTCTGGCCCGAGTGGACCATGGTCATGGTGGCCGCGGTGATCATGGGCATCGGCTTCGGCATCTATCTCTCGGTGGACAACGCCCTGGTCACCCAGGTGCTCCCGGCCGCGGCCGGTCGTGCGAAGGACCTCGGGGTCATCAACATCGCCAACTCCGGCCCGCAGGTGCTCGGCCCGGTGATCGCCGGCCCGATCGTCGCGAGCCTCGGCGGCTACCCCGTTCTCTACCTCACCTCGGCCGCGCTCGTGCTGCTCGGCGCGAGCCTGGTGTGGAAGATCCGTTCCGTCCCCTGACGGCCGCGTGAGCGTCGCGTCCGTACCGTTACGGCGCCCGGTTACGAGATCAGTTCGGCGAGGTCCTTGGGCATGCCGGCCCTGACGTCGGCCCACTCGCCCTCGGAGACGTACATCTTCAGCGCATCCACCACCGTCCGGGTGAGCTGCTCGATTCCGCCCTTGACCTCATACGGGAACTCCTGGCGCACCCGGGCGAGGAACCCGTCCTTGCTCATCCTCACCGGGACGCGGTTGACGTCCCAGCCCTCGTAGTAGACGCCGCGCATCAGCATGGGCAGCTCGGCCCCGAACTGGGCCGCCTCCTGGATGGTGAGGCGGTCGCGCAGCGCGTGCAGCACCCCCCGCAGAGCGGCGTAGGACTGCTTCCTCCGTTCCTTCGGCCATCCGTAGGCCTGCTCGATCTCCTTCAGCACGCGGTTGGTCTTGTCGACCGTCGTGTTGAAGGACGGGTATCCCGTTTCCGCCATCGGACCTCCTCGGCTCGTGCGCGACGCCGCGCGGGTGTGTGAGGCGGGTGCGTCACACGGCGAAGGGGTAGGTCTCGGGGGCCTCTCCCGCCTCCCAGCCGGCGGTGCGCTCCAGGGGTTCGACCGCGTGCGTCTCGTCGATGTGGATCACCGCGTCGAACTGCTCCGACACGCGGGCGTGGAAGTAGTGGCTCTGCCGCTCGGTCCGCGGCCGGTAGATCACGCCGATCGCCCGTTCCAGGCGGGCCCTGCGCAGCGCCTCGGCGGCCCGTGGCGCGACGCCGAAGGAGATCATGAACTCCTTCCTCCCGGCCTCGTGGTGGAGCTCCTCGATGGACTCCGAGAGCGCCGGCCGTACCCGCTTGCGCTCGGCGGGGCCGCCCCAGTCGTCGGCCGCCGTCACCGTGCCGGTGTAGGTGGTGAAGCCGATCAGGCGGCACTCCCGCGGATACCGCTCGCGGACGAGCTGGCCGATGGTGACCTCCCCGCGCGACGAGGCCTCGGTCGCGCGGGCGTCGCCGACGTGGGAGTTGTGCGCCCACACGACGATCTTCGCCGGGCGGCCCTGCCTGCGGCCGAGGTGGTCGGCCAGCGCCTCAAGGGTCTGCGCCATGTGGCCGTCGCGGAGGTTCCAGGACGATACCCGTCCGCCGAACATCGTCCGGTAGTACTCCTCGGCGGCCCTCACCACCCGCGCGTTCTGCTCGGCGAAGAACAGATCGTCCTCGGCCAGGAGCCCGTCGCGCCTGGCGTAGTCCAGCGCGTGGCGCCGCAGGTCGACGAGCTGCTCGACCACGGCGCGCTCGCAGTTCTCCCCGGCGCCGAAGGCGGCCGCGTAGCCGTACGCCTGGCCGTCGTCGCCCGAGCCGTGGTCGAAGCACGAGTAGCGCTCCCGCGCGCGGGCCGCGGCCTCGGGGTCGACCCGCTCCAGGTACGCGATGACCTCGTGGATCGAGGCGTGGAGGCTGTAGAGGTCCAGCCCGTAGAACCCGGCCTTCGACCGGTCGTCCGCGGCGATCTCCTCGTTGTGCCGGTGCAGCCACCCGGCGAAGTCGAGCACCGCCGAGTTGCGCCACATCCAGGTCGGGAAGCGCTGGAACCCGCGGAGCGACTCCTCGGCCGTCGCGTCGTCGCCGTGGCCGCGGACGTACCGGTTGACCCTGTAGGCGTCGGGCCAGTCGCCCTCGACCGCCACGGCGGAGAACCCCCGGCTCTCGATGAGCCGCCGTGTCATGTGGGCGCGGGCCGCGTAGAACTCGTGGGTGCCGTGCGAGGCCTCGCCGATCAGGACGAAACGGGCGTCGCCCACCAGGTCGAAGAGCACGTCGTCGCCGGGCGCGCCGTCCTCGGTCGGGAGCGCCTCGGAGCGTACGAGCGCGACGTCGGTCGGCAGCCTCGGCACGTCCGGCGTCCGCGTCCTCGCGGCGGCGCGCAGCAGGTCGCGCACCTCCTCATCGGTGGTCTGGGTGAAGTCCCAGTACGACCGCCCGACGGCGAGGAACGGGGACGGCGTGGTGGCGCAGACGACCTCGTCGACCATGGTCGTGAGTTCGCGGCAGGTGGACTCGGGCGCGGCGGGCACGGCGACGACGATCTCCGCGGGCCGGTGCCGCAGTGTGGCCTCGATCGCGGCGCGCATGCTCGCGCCCGTGGCGAGGCCGTCGTCGACCACGATGACGGTCACGCCGGTGAGGCCGGGCGGCGGGCGCCCCTCCCGGTACGCCTGCTCGCGGCGCAGCAGTTCGCGGCCCTCGCGCTGAGCGACCTCCTGGATCGTCTCCGGGGGGATCTCCAGCCCGCGTACGACATCCTCGTTGACCACGACCACCCCGCCGGTGGCGATGGCCCCCATCGCGAGCTCCTCGCGTCCCGGTACGCCCATTTTGCGGACGAGGAAGACGTCGAGCGGGGCGTCGAGGGCGACGGCGATCTCGTACGCGACCGGCACGCCGCCCCGTGGGAGCCCGAGGACCAGGAGCCCGGGACGGCCCTGGTAGTGCCGCAGGAGGCCCGCCAGAACGCGTCCGGCATCCCGCCTGTCCTGGAAAACGCGGTTGGACATGACTACCGCCTCATTCGCCTTTCGGCTGGCGTGCACGGCCTACCCTGCGCTAAACCCCCCAAACTGGGGCATACTCCACCGAGACCTCGGCCTGTCCATTGTTGGCGGCCGTCAGCCGTCGAGCAGGTAGGTGTCGAGCCTGCCGCACATGCCGAGCCGGGCCTCGGGGGAGGCCGAGATGATCCGGGCCTCCTTGAGGTGGTCCACGTCCCCCTCGCGCAGCGCCTGGAGGTGGACCCCGGTGACCTCGGCGGCCTGGAGCGCACCCTCACGCCACCGCTTCTCGAAGGCGTCCAGCTTGCCCGAGACGATGCGCGCGGCCTGACGGTGGAACGCCGCGAGGGCGTCGCGCCCGTGGTCGCGCAGCTCGCTGAAGCCCTCGATCGCCACGTCACGGCGGCGCCGCGCCCCGTCGGCGTCGGTGATCGCGGAGATCTCGCCGTACATGACCGGGTCGGCCAGCACGGCGGGCGGGAAGGTGAAGACCGCGTCCCCGGCCTCGGGCAGGCCGCTGTTCTGCATGACGACCACGATGCGCAGCCGCCCGTCGTCGTTGACCAGCCGGTGCACCGTCCCCGGGGTGAACCACACCACGGCCCCGGGTTCGAGGGGCGTCACGGCGTACCCGTCCCAGGTCAGGGTCTGGACCGCCCCGGTCCCCTCGACCACGATGTAGGCCTCGGAGCAGAGCAGGTGCATGTGCGGTGAGCCGCCGCAGACGCCGTCGGCCGAGGCCCAGTCGTAGACCCGCAGCCCGGACACGCCCACGCCCCCGGGAAAGCTCATGGACATCCCTCCAGAGGGTGGGCGCGCACGTACGCCTCCAGCCTGCCGCGGTCCCAGGCTCTGTCCGCGACCACCACGCGGTAGCGGTGGGTCCACGTCCCGCCGGAAGGCAGCTCGACCTCCTCGAAGAACGCCAGCGAGGGGTTCACGGCGGCGAAGGGGGTGGTGCGCACGAACCAGGTGGTGCCAGGCCCCGAGAGGAACAGCAGGGTCGAGGCGCGGTCCACCTCGTCGTGCTCGCCGGTGTAGGCGAGCCAGGACGCGGTGCGCCCCATCATCTCGGGGCCGCCCTGCCCATCCCCGGCGATCACCCGGCCGCCGGCGAAGGACCTCGGGCCCCGCCAGAACAGCCCGCTGTACCCGGCCATGGGCCTGCCCTCGGTCGTCGGGCTGCCGAAGCGCAGCGGCTCCCCGCGCACGTTGGTCATCGAGGTGGACAGGTCGAGCGCCCAGGAGCCGTCCTCGACGTCCCGTACGGCCAGCTCCCGCACCTCGTCCACCCAGTGCTCGCCCGCCCGCGTGTGCCAGGTCAGCCGCTCGCGGCCGGGGGTGGTGAACTCCTCGTGGCGCATCGTGCCCACGTTCGGCAGGTCGGCGTAGGCCCCGAGCTCGCGTACGTAGCTGCCGCCGCCCCAGAAGTTCTGGCCGGACAGGTGGGAGACCGTCATCTGCAGGCCCTTGTGCCAGCGGTGGTCGTGCGGCCGGTAGGCGGTGACCACGTCGCCCGCAGCCGTTCTGAGCGGGTGGAAGTACGGCTTGGGCCCCTCGAAGGCGGGCATCTCGGGCCGGTAGACGTACCGCATCAGCTCGACGCCGCCCGCCTCGGCGATCAGCTCGGTGCCGGTGTCCTTCAGCGGGTGGCTCACGGGATCACCCCCGGAGCCCCGTTCACAGGGTCACACCCCGTCGAGGCGATGGTAGAAGGGGTTGTCGAAGGTCAGCTCCGATCGCCGCACCGGCCTGCCGGTGAACGCCGAGGCGTACAGGCCGGTGACGAACTCCAGCGTCTGCCGCCCCTCCGCGCCGCTCAGGGGCGGGCGCTCGCCGCGCTCGTAGGCGTCCAGCAGGGCCGAGAGCTGGGCGGCGTGGGAGCTGGGCACGTCGTCCGGGGGGTTCCACAGGTCCGGGGGAGTGCACGTCCAGTTGTGGTTGTCGTACCCGTACAGGTGCCTGAGCTCCACGGTCGCCTCGGCGAAGTCGAAGCGCAGGTAGCTCTCCTCGCGGCGGGACAGCACGCTGTTGACCACCGAGGCCATGGCGCCGCCGGCGAACCTGACCGACGCCATGGACACGTCCTCGGTCTCCACCGGACGGTCGATCCGGCGCGCCATGGCGCGCACCTCCTCCCAGTCGCCGAGGACCGACAGCATCAGGTCCATCTGGTGGATGCCGTGCCCAAGGGTCGGGCCGCCGCCCTCGGTCTCCCACGTGCCGCGCCAGGGCACCGCGTAGTACGCGCTGTCGCGGTACCAGGCCGTCACGCACAGCGCGACCATGGGGCGGCCGAGTTCCCCGCTCGCGGCGAGGCGGCGCAGATGGCGGGCCCCCGAGCCGAAGCGGTGCTGGAAGACCACGGCGGCGAAGGTGCCGCGCTCCGCCGCCGTGATCCGATCATGTTCCGCCAGTGACAGGCACAGCGGTTTCTCACACCACACCCACGTCCCGGCGCGCAGGCATTCCACGATCTGGCGCGCGTGGGCGTAGGGCGGTGTGCAGATGTGGACAAGGTCCGGCCGCTCGCAGGCCAGCATCTCGCCGAGGTCGGTGTACGCCTGAGGGATCCCGTGCTCGGCGCAGAAGGACTTGGCCCGCGAGCCGTCGATGTCGACGGCGGCCACGACCTCGGCCCGGTGACGCTCCCCGGCGAGGGCGGGCATGTGGCAGACGCCCGCTATGCCCCCCGTCCCGACGATGGCGACGCGGATCATCCGTCGTGCCCTCCGCCGCCGAGCACGATCGTGGTCAGCGAGCGCGGGGCCAGGTCGGCCCGCAGGTGGCCTCCCCGCCCGCGGACGGCGGCGACGGGCGTCACCGAGTGGGTCGAGTCGGTCAGGTAGGCGGTGGCGCGGGCGTCGCTTCCCGTGAGCAGGCCGGTGGTGACGGCCGTGGTGCCGGTGTTGAGGATCTCGACGACCTGGCCGCCGTCGGCGTTGCGGAAGGCCGTGACCTTGAGCCCGTCCTCGGTGGTCCGAGCCCCGATGCGCACGGCGCCCGGCCGGATGAAGCGGCTGTAGGCGGCGAGCGCCCACAGGCGCTTGGACACGTGGTAG